>SSSX01000619.1 GCA_015657735.1 Zoogloeaceae bacterium | reverse complement strand
GGGCAACCTCACCATCCGGGCGACCACGCCGAAGGGCAACATCACCATCATTCCCGTGAGCGTCAATTGACGGAACGCGTAATCATCGTCGCCCCGCCGGAAGGCGGGGCTTGGTTGTTCCCATGATTGAGAAGTGTGGCTGTATCGTCCTGGTCGGCATGCCCGGCTCGGGAAAGACCACCGTCGGCCGAGAGCTTGCAAAGCGCCTCGGCCGGCGTTTTGTCGACTGTGACCACGAGATCGAGGCTCGCACCGGTGTCAAGATTCCGACCATCTTCGAGATCGAAGGGGAGGAAGGCTTCCGTCGTCGTGAGACTCAGACCCTCGACGCGCTGACCCACGAGTCGGGGCTGGTCCTGGCCACCGGCGGCGGAGCCGTGATCCGCCCGGAAAACCGTGCGCTGCTTGCCGGGCGCGGTGTGGTCGTGTATCTCAACGTGACGCCCCACATCCTGTGGGAGCGGACCCGCCACGACCGCAGCCGTCCGCTGTTGCAGGTGTCCGACCCGAAAGGCCGCCTGCAGGAGTTGTATGTCGCCCGCGATCCGTACTACCGGGAAGTGGCGAACATCATCGTCGAAGGCGGACGCGGCACGCCGCACGCGATGGTAAAAATGGTCGAGAAGGAATTGCAGGCACTATGCGCACTCTGAACGTCGAACTGGCCGAGCGCAGCTACCCGATCCGCATCGGGGCCGGGCTGCTCGCCGATCCCGGCCTGATCCTGCCCTACCTCAAGACGAAACGCGTTGCCGTCGTCACCAACGACGTCGTCGGGCCGCTTTATCTGGCCCGCTTCGTCGCCGGGCTCGAGGCCCACGGCCTGCGCGTCACGCCGATCGTGCTGCCCGACGGCGAGGCCCACAAAGACTGGCCGACGCTCAATCTGATCTTCGACGGCCTGCTCGCCGCCCGTTGCGACCGCAGCACGACGCTCATCGCGCTCGGCGGTGGGGTGATCGGCGACATGGTCGGCTTCGCCGCCGCCACCTACCAGCGCGGCGTGCCCTTCATCCAGGTGCCGACCACGCTGCTGTCGCAGGTCGATTCGTCGGTGGGCGGCAAGACGGCGATCAACCACCCGCTCGGCAAGAACATGATCGGCGCCTTCTACCAGCCGAAACTCGTCATCGCCGACATCGCGACGCTGAACACCCTGCCGGACCGCGAACTGAAGGCCGGCCTCGCCGAGGTCATCAAGTACGGCCTGATCCGCGATCTGCCTTTCCTCGACTGGATCGAGGCCAATCTCGAGCGCCTGCTGGCGCGTGACCCGGACGCGCTGGCCGAAGCCGTCGAACGCTCGTGCCGCAACAAGGCGCAGGTCGTCGCCGCCGACGAGACCGAGCAGGGGGAGCGCGCGACGCTCAACCTCGGCCACACTTTCGGCCACGCCATCGAAACCGGTCTCGGTTACGGCGCATGGCTGCACGGCGAGGCGGTGGCCGCCGGTACGGTGATGGCGGCCGACCTGTCGCGTCGCCTCGGCTGGCTGTCGGATGCCGATGTCGAACGCGTGCGGGCGGTGCACGTCCGCGCCGGCCTGCCGGTGCGCGGCGTGCCGCTGGGGGCCGAGCGTTATCTCGAACTGATGGCGCACGACAAGAAGGTGACCGACGGCACGCTGCGCCTCGTGCTCCTCAAGGCCATCGGCCAGGCGGTGATCACGTCCGAGGCGAAAACCGACGACATCCGCGCGACCATCGACGCGTGTTGCTGACCGGCCGGCCTCTGTCGCAATGACCGAACTGGCGCCCTACGCCGTCACCGAAGCCAACTCCCGCGGCCGGCGGATCGCCGAACCGGCACCGCTGGCGCGCGGCGAATTCCAGCGTGACCGCGACCGCATCGTCCACTGCACGGCCTTCCGGCGCCTCGAATACAAGACCCAGGTCTTCGTCAATCACGAAGGCGATCTGTTCCGCACGCGGCTGACCCACAGCATCGAGGTCGCCCAGATCACCCGCTCGATCGCCCGCGCGCTGCACCTCAACGAGGATCTCGCCGAAGCCGTGGCCCTGTCCCACGACCTCGGCCACACGCCCTTCGGCCACGCCGGGCAGGAGGCGCTCAATGCCTGCATGAAGGATTTCGGCGGCTTCGAGCACAATCTGCAGTCGCTGCGCATCGTCGACCTGCTCGAGGAAAGCTACGCCGAGTTCGACGGCCTCAACCTGCTGCACGAAACGCGCGAGGGCATCCTGAAGCACTGTTCGCCGAAGCATGCCGCGCGGCTCGGCGAGGTCGGCCGCCGCTTCCTCGAAGGGCGCCAGCCGTCCCTCGAAGCGCAGCTGGCAAACCTCGCCGACGAGATCGCCTATAACAACCACGATGTGGACGACGGCCTGCGCTCCGGGCTGATCAGTCTCGACCAGCTCGACGACGTGCCGGTCTTCGCCCGCAACCGGCAACTCGTCGCGACGAAATATCCGGGCCTGTCCGGCCGTCGGCTGATCCACGAAACGATCCGCCGCATGATCAACCTGATGGCCGTCGACCTCATCGAGCAGACCCGCGCCAACGTCGCCGCCGCCGGGGTCGCGTCGCTCGACGACGTGCATGCGGCGCCCCGCCTGGTGGCCTACAGCGTCGGGCTGCAGCCCGAACTGCGCGTCCTCAAGACCTTCCTGCGCGACAATCTCTATCACCACTATCAGGTGCTGCGCATGACCGACAAGGCGCGCCGCATCATCCAGGATCTCTTCGCCGCCTTCATGAACGATCCCCGCCTGCTGCCGCCGCAATATCAGCAGATGGCGCGCAGCGACAAGCCGCGGGCCATCGCCGACTACATCGCCGGCATGACCGATCGTTACGCGATGAAGGAGCATCGGCGGCTCTACGCCGTCGGCGAAATCTATTGAACCCCGCCCCGTTGCGGCGGCGCAAAAAAATTCTTGAAGGCCGGGCGCCTGCGGCGGTATATTCGACCCTCGCCCAATGTGTTTGAACGGTCTCCTCGTCGGGATCACGCGTAGCCGGCTGGCTGTTTCCGCCGGCTTTTTCACGGTTCGGACGGGGCGATTTTCCGCAGTTTGAAGGTCCGGCGTTACCGCCATGCGAACGCCGGTGTGTGTTGTGTCGAGGAAAAACAAGATGGATCTTCCCCTGGAGCAGGGTCTTTACGACCCCGCCAACGAACATGACGCCTGTGGTGTCGGCTTCATCGCACATATCAAGGGCAACAAGACTCACGAGATCGTTCTGCAAGGTCTCGAAATCCTGAAAAACCTGGATCACCGGGGCGCGGTTGGCGCCGACCCGCTGCAGGGCGACGGCGCGGGCATCCTGATCCAGATCCCGGATACCCTGTTCCGCGAAGAGATGGCCAAGCAGGGCGTGAGCCTGCCGCAGGCCGGCGATTACGGCGTCGGCATGGTCTTCCTGCCCAAGGAGCACGCCTCCCGCCTCGCCTGCGAAGAGGAAATCGAGCGCGCCGTGCGTGCCGAAGGCCAGGTCGTGCTCGGCTGGCGCGATGTGCCCACCGATCCCGAGATGCCGATGTCGCCGACGGTGAAGGCCAAGGAGCCGGTGATCCGCCAGGTCTTCATCGGTCGCGGGCCCGACGTGATGGTCACCGACGCCCTCGAGCGCAAGCTCTACGTGATCCGTCGCCGCGCCGCCAACGCCATCGGCAGCCTCAAGCTGAAGCACTCGAAGGAGTTCTACACCCCGTCGATGTCGGCACGGACCGTCAACTACAAGGGCCTGCTGCTCGCCGACCAGGTCGGCCAGTATTACCTCGACCTGCAGGACCCGCGCTGCGTGTCGGCGCTGTCGCTGGTGCACCAGCGCTTCTCGACCAACACCTTCCCGACCTGGCACCTCGCCCACCCGTTCCGCTACATCGCCCACAACGGCGAGATCAACACCGTCCGCGGCAACTACAACTGGATGCGCGCCCGCGAGAAGGGCACCTCGTCGCCGCTGCTTGGTGAAGACCTGCAGAAGCTGTGGCCGCTGATCTATCCCGGCCAGTCCGATTCGGCCTCGTTCGACAACGCCCTCGAACTGCTGGTGATGAGCGGCTACTCGCTGGCCCACGCGATGATGATGATGATTCCCGAAGCCTGGGAATCCCACACGCTGATGGACCCGAAGCGCCGCGCCTTCTACGAATACCACGCGGCGATGATGGAGCCGTGGGACGGCCCCGCTGCGGTGGCCTTCACCGACGGCCGCCAGATCGGTGCCACCCTCGACCGCAACGGCCTGCGCCCGGCGCGCTACCTCGTCACCGACGACGACTACGTGGTGATGGCTTCCGAATCCGGCGTGCTGCCGATTCCGGACGAGAAGATCGTCAAGAAGTGGCGCCTGCAGCCCGGCAAGATGTTCCTGATCGACATGGAACAGGGCCGCATCATCGACGACAAGGAACTGAAGGAATCCCTTGCCGCCGCCAAGCCCTACCAGGACTGGCTGTCCCGCATCAACATCAAGCTCGACACCTGTGCCGAGCCGGCCGCGGTGGCGGCGCCCGAGTGCGCGGCCTCGCTGCTCGACCGCCAGCAGGCTTTCGGCTACACCCAGGAAGACATCAAGTTCATCCTCGAGCCGATGGCCAAGAGCGGTGAGGAAGCCGCCGGCTCGATGGGCAACGACAGCCCGCTGGCCGTGCTGTCGGCGCGCTCCAAGCCCATCTACAACTACTTCCGCCAGCTTTTCGCCCAGGTCACCAACCCGCCGATCGATCCGATCCGCGAGCAGCTGGTCATGTCGCTGGTGTCCTTCGTCGGTCCGCGCCCGAACCTGCTCGGCATCAACGAGATCAACCCGCCCTACCGCCTGGAAGTCACCCAGCCGGTGCTGACCTTCGCCGACATGGCGAAGCTGCGCGAGATCGCCCGGTACACCGAAAACAAGTTCCGCTCCACCGAGCTCGACATCTGCTATCCGCTCGCCTGGGGCAAGGAAGGCGTCGAGGCCCGTCTGGCTTCGCTGTGTGCCGAGGCCGAGGATGCGGTGCTCAACGGCGCCAACATCCTGATCGTCTCCGACCGCAAGGTCGATGCCGGTCAGGTGGCCATCCCGGCGCTGCTCGCCACCTCGGCGATCCACCAGCACCTCGTGACCCAGGGCCTGCGCACCCGCACCGGCCTGGTCGTCGAAACCGGCTCCGCCCGCGAGACCCACCACTTCGCGGTCCTCGCCGGTTACGGCGCCGAGGCCGTGCATCCCTACCTCGCGCTGGAAACCCTGACCCAGCTCGCCAAGGGCGATGCCGCCACCGCCGACAAGTACGTCAAGCACTTCATCAAGGGCGTCGGCAAGGGTCTGATGAAGGTCATGTCCAAAATGGGCATCTCGACGTTCATGTCCTACACCGGCGCACAGATCTTCGAAGCCGTCGGCCTGCAAAAATCGCTGATCGACAAATACTTCACCGGCACCTCGTCACAGGTCGAGGGGATCGGCGTGTTCAAGGTGATGGAAGAAGCCATCCGTCTGCACCAGCAGGCCTTCAGCGCCGATCCGGTGCTGACCGGCATGCTCGACGCCGGCGGCGAATACGCCTTCCGCATCCGCGGCGAAGAGCACATGTGGACGCCCGACGCGATCGCCAAGCTGCAGCACTCGACCCGCTCCGGCAAGTACGACACGTACAAGGAATACGCCAAGATCATCAACGATCAGAGCAAGCGCCACATGACTCTGCGCGGCCTGTTCGAGCTCAAGCCGGCCGGCGCCCCGGTGCCGCTGGAAGAGGTCGAATCCGTCAAGGATATCGTCAAGCGTTTCGCCACCGGCGCGATGTCGCTCGGCTCCATCTCCACCGAAGCCCACTCGACCCTCGCCATCGCGATGAACCGCATCGGCGGCCGGTCCAACACCGGTGAAGGCGGCGAGGATCCGAAGCGTTTCATCCCGATCTCCCAGCCGACCATGCTGTCCGAAGTGATCGGCGCCAGCCGCGTCGAGCGCGACATCGAGCTGCAGGCCGGCGACAGCCTGCGTTCGTCGATCAAGCAGGTCGCCTCCGGCCGTTTCGGTGTCACCACCGAATATCTGGTCAATGCCGACCAGATCCAGATCAAGATGGCCCAGGGCGCCAAGCCCGGCGAAGGCGGCCAGCTGCCTGGCCACAAGGTGTCCGACTACATCGGCTTCCTGCGTCACTCGGTGCCGGGCGTCGGTCTGATCTCGCCCCCGCCGCACCACGACATCTACTCGATCGAGGATCTGGCCCAGCTGATCCACGATCTGAAGAACACCAACCCGGTGGCCGACATCTCGGTGAAGCTGGTGTCCGAAGTCGGTGTCGGCACCGTTGCCGCCGGCGTCGCCAAGGCCAAGGCCGACCACGTGGTGATCGCCGGCCATGACGGCGGCACCGGCGCGTCGCCGCTGTCGTCGATCAAGCACGCCGGTTCGCCGTGGGAGCTCGGCCTCGCCGAAACCCAGCAGACCCTGGTGCTGAACCGCCTGCGCAGCCGTATCCGCGTGCAGGTCGACGGCCAGATCAAGACCGGCCGCGACGTGGTCATCGGTGCGCTGCTGGGCGCCGACGAGTTCGGCTTCGCCACCGCGCCGCTGGTCGTCGAAGGCTGCATCATGATGCGCAAGTGCCACCTCAACACCTGTCCGGTGGGGGTCGCCACGCAGGATCCGACGCTGCGCAAGCGTTTCTCGGGTCAGCCCGAGCACGTGGTCAACTACTTCTTCTTCGTCGCCGAGGAAGTCCGCGAACTGATGGCCCAGCTGGGCGTGCGCAAGTTCGACGAGCTGATCGGGCGTGCCGACCTGCTCGACATGAAGGCCGGCATCGAGCACTGGAAGGCCGGCGGCCTCGACTACAGCCGCATCTTCCACCTGCCCGACGTGCCCGCCGACGTGCCGCGCATCCACACCGAAACGCAGGACCACAACCTCGCCAAGGCGCTCGACCACCAGCTCATCGAGCGTGCCCGGCCGGCCCTCGACAAGGGCGAGAAAGTGTCCTTCGAAATCCCGGTGCGCAACGTCAACCGTACCGTCGGCGCGATGCTGTCGGGCAAGTTCGCGGCCAAGTACGGCCACGCCGGCCTGCCCGACGACACCGTGCATGTCCGCCTGAACGGCACCGCCGGGCAGAGCTTCGGCGCCTTCCTGTCGCGCGGCCTGACGCTCGAGCTGGTCGGCGAGGGTAACGACTATGTCGGCAAGGGCCTGTCGGGCGGCCGCATCGTCGTGCGCCCGGCGCCCGGCTTCAAGTGCGACACCCCGAGCAACATCATCATCGGCAACACCGTGCTGTACGGTGCCACCGAGGGCGAAGCCTACTTCGCCGGCGTCGGCGGCGAGCGCTTCGCGGTGCGCAACTCCGGTGCCACCACCGTCGTCGAAGGCGTCGGCGACCACGGCTGCGAATACATGACCGGCGGCACCGTGGTGGTCCTCGGCATGACCGGCCGCAACTTCGCCGCGGGCATGTCCGGCGGCGTCGCCTACGTGTTCGACGAGGAGGGCACCTTCGAGTCGCGCTGCAACATGGCCCAGGTGGCCCTGGAGCCGGTTGAGGAGGAAATCGAGGCCCGCAAGGGGACCGAGGCCGGCGACGACCTCGAAGCCCACGGCCGGGTCGATGTGCGTCACCTCGGCATGGCCGACGAGGCGCTGCTCAAGATGCTGGTCGAACGTCACGCCACCTACACCGGCAGCCAGCGCGCCAAGGCCATCCTCGCCGACTGGCCGGCCTACCGCTGCAAGTTCGTCAAGGTGATGCCGCACGAATACCGTCGCGCGCTGGCCGAAATGGCCGCGCAACAACAGAAAGAACTGGAGGCCGCGTAACATGGGCAAGCCAACTGGATTTCTCGAGTACCAGCGTCTTTCCGAGGCTTACGCTCCGGTCGAACAGCGTCTCAAGCACTACAAGGAGTTCGTCGACCACCTGAGCGACGACGAAGCCGCCAAGCAGGGCGCGCGCTGCATGGACTGCGGCGTTCCGTTCTGTAACAACGGCTGCCCGGTGAACAACATCATTCCCGACTGGAACGATCTCGTTTACCGCGGCAACTGGCAGGAAGCCATCGAGGTTCTGCACTCGACCAACAACTTCCCCGACTTCACCGGCCGCATCTGCCCGGCGCCGTGCGAGGCCGCGTGCACGCTGAACATCAACACCGACGCGGTGGGCATCAAGTCGATCGAGCACGCGATCATCGACAAGGCGTGGGCCAATGGCTGGGTCACGCCGCAGCCGTCGGCAACCCGGACCGGCAAGAAGGTTGCCGTCGTCGGTTCCGGCCCGGCCGGCCTGGCTGCGGCCCAGCAGCTGGCCCGCGTCGGCCATGACGTCACGGTGTTCGAAAAGAGCTCCCGCATCGGCGGCCTGCTGCGCTACGGCATTCCCGACTTCAAGATGGAGAAGTCCCACATCGACCGTCGCGTTGCGCAGATGGAAGCCGAGGGTGTGAGCTTCCGCACCAAGGTGTGCGTCGGAGCCAAGCCGGGCCTCGCCGGCATCAACGACGACGCGGTGGAAGTCGTGACCGCCGATCAGCTCAAGTCCGAGTTCGATGCGGTGATCCTGGCGGCCGGTTCCGAAGTGCCGCGCGACCTGCCGGTGCCGGGCCGTGAGCTCGCCGGCGTGCATTTCGCGCTGGAGCTGCTGGTGCCGCAGAACAAGGAAGTCGCCGGCGACGACAAGAACCCGATCTCGGCGGCCGGCAAGCACGTCATCGTGATCGGCGGCGGCGACACCGGTTCCGACTGCGTCGGCACCTCCAACCGGCATGGCGCCAAGTCGGTGACCCAGTTCGAGGTGATGCCGGAGCCGCCGAAGGAAGAGAACCGTCCGCTGACCTGGCCGTACTGGCCGATCAAGCTGCGCACTTCGTCCTCGCACGAGGAAGGCTGCGCGCGCGAGTTTGCGGTGTCGACGAAGGAATTCATCGGCGACAACGGCAAGGTCAAGGCCCTGCGCACCGTCGAACTCGAATGGAAGGACGGCAAGCCGTCCGAAGTGCCGGGTTCGGAGCGTGAGCTGCCGGCCGACCTCGTGCTGTTCGCGATGGGCTTCACCAACCCGGTCGCGTCCCTGCTCGAAGCCTTCGGCGTCGACAAGGATGGCCGCGGCAACGCCAAGGCGACCACCGACGGCGACGGCTGCTACGCCACCAACGTGGCCAAGGTCTTTGCCGCCGGCGACGTGCGCCGCGGCCAGTCGCTGGTGGTGTGGGCGATCCGCGAAGGCCGTCAGGCGGCGCGGGAGGTCGATACCTTCCTGATGGGCGAGTCGGTTCTGCCGCGCTGATCCGTCAGCCGCTCCAGCAAAAAGGCCCGGAAATCCCGGGCCTTTTTGTTTTTTGCGGCGTTGTCAGCTCAGGCCGAGCAGGTTGACGGCGTGGTGGGCGATCATCCATTCCTCGTTGGTCGGGACGACCAGGACCTCGATCCGGCTGTCCTTGGCGTGGATGCGCGTGGCGTGGCGTTGGTTGGCGGCGGGGTAGAGGCGCAGTCCGGTCCACGCCAGCCACTCGGCGATGCGGGCGCGTACCGGCGCGGCGTGCTCGCCGATGCCGCCGGTGAACACCAGCGCGTCGAAGCCGCCGGCGGCCATCGTCAGCTGGCCGATCATGCACGCGGCGCGGTAGCAGAACAGCTCGATGGCTTCCTTGGCCGACACTTCGTCGGATTCGAGCAGTGTGCGCATGTCCTGACTGATGCCCGATACGCCGAGCAGGCCCGACTGCTTGTAGACCAGATTCGACAGCGCCTTGCCGTCCATGCCCTTCTGTTCGACCAGATGCAGGATCACGCCGGGGTCGATCGAGCCGGTGCGGGTGCCCATCATCAGGCCGTCGACGGCGGTGAAGCCCATGCTGGTGTCGCGCGACTGGCCGTCGCGCAGCGCGCACATGCTGGCGCCGTTGCCGAGGTGGGCGACGACGATCGGGCCGCGGGCCTTTTCGTCGCCGAGCAGGGCCGGCAGTTGGCGCGCTACGAATTCATACGAGAGGCCATGGAAGCCGTAGCGCTTGATGCCTTCGTCGAACATCGCGCGCGGCAGCGGGAAGCGCGCCGCGACCGGGTGGCGGGTGCGGTGGAAGGAGGTGTCGAAGCAGCCGACCTGACGCACCTCGGGCATCAGCGCGAACAGCGACTTGATGGCCCGCAGGTTGTGGGGCTGGTGCAGTGGGGCGAGCGGGATCAGGGTGTCGAGGGTGTCGACGATGGCCGGCGTCAGCACCACCGGCGCGCCGTAGTGGTCGCCGCCATGGACGATGCGGTGGCCGGCGGCGACGATCTCGAGGCCCGGGCTGTGGCGCCTGATCCATTCGAACACGAATTCCAGCGCGTTGCGGTGCTGGCCGTTCTGGTCGGTGCCGGGCGGGACCGGCAGGGCTTCGGTGTAGCGCTCGCCGGAATGGACGTCGCGGGCGTTCATCACCGGGGCGGCGCCGATGCCTTCGACCTGGCCGGACAGGCGCGGCGCGTCGGCGAGCTGGGGGGTGAGGGGAAACAGCGCGAACTTGAGGCTGGACGAGCCCGCGTTGAGGATCAGGACGGCTTTCACAGGCGGACTCCCTGGCGGCGTTTGTGGGCAATCAACTGCGCGATGGCGCAGGAGGCGGTACGGGTTTCGGCGGTATCGGCGCGGCTGGTGAGCACGATCGGCACGCGCGTGCCGAGCACCACCCCGGCCATCAGCGCGTCGGCGAGGTATTCGAGTTGCTTGGCGACCATGTTGCCGGATTCGAGGTCGGGCACGACGAGGATGTCGGCCTGACCGGCGACCGCCGAGCGGATGCCCTTGGTCTTGGCGGCGACGAGCGACACGGCGTTGTCGAAGGCCAGCGGGCCGTCGAGCAGGCCGCCGCGGATCTGGCCGCGGTCGGCCATCTTGCACAGCGCGGCAGCGTCGAGGGTCGAGCGGATCTTGACGTTGACGGTTTCGACCGCCGACAGGATCGCCACCTTGGGTTCGGGCACGCCCATCATGATCGCCAGTTCGATGGCGTTCTGGATGATGTGCACCTTGTCCTCGAGGGTCGGCTCGATGTTGATCGCCGCGTCGGTGATGAGCAGCGGATGCGGGTAGGTCGGCACGTCGGCCATGAAGACGTGGGAGATGCGGCGCGCGGTGCGCAGGCCGGTTTCCTTGGCGACGACTTCGCTCATCAGTTCGTCGGTGTGCAGCGAGCCCTTCATCAGCGCCTCGACTTCGCCGTTGCGGGCGAGGCGCACCGCGGTTTCGGCGGAGGCGTGGCTGTGCGGCACGTCGACGATGCGCACGCCGTGCAGGTCGATGCCTTCGCGTTCGGCGACTTCGCGGATCTTGCCGGCCGGGCCGACCAGCACCGGGATGACGAGGCCGGCGTCGCGGGCCTGGATCGGGCCGCGCAGGGACTCGGTGTCGCACGGGTGGGCCACGGCGATCGGGATCGGCTCCATGCCCTTGGTCATTTCGAGCACGTGCAGGTAGCGCTGCTGGCGGTCGGAGATGGTGATTTCGGGCAGCGCCATGCGCGGGCGCTTGATTTTCTCGGTCGGCGCCATGACTTCGGCGGTGCCGTCGATGACCTTCAGGCCGTCCTGGTTGACGCACAGGCATTCGAGCAGCAGGTGGTGGTTGTGCTCGAAGCGCTGGACGCAGGTGATGGTCACGGTGAGGGTGTCGCCGATCGTGATCGGGCGCCAGAACTTGAGGGTCTGGCCGACATAAACGGTGCCGGGGCCCGGGAATTCGGTGCCGAGGATCGACGAGATCAGCACGCTGCCCCACATCGAATGGCCGACGACTTCGCGGAACTGGCTTGAGCGGGCAAACTCCGGGTCGACGTGGGTGGGATTGACGTCGCCGGACATTACCGCGAAAAGATGGATGTCCTCGGGCAGGAGGGTGCGGACGAGTTGGGCGGAGTCGCCGACGGCGATTTCGTCGAAGGTCCGGTTCTGGATGAAATCGCGGGCTTGAGTGGTCATGTTGTTTCCTGGTTTTGCCATGCAGCAAGTCGATTCTACGGAAAGACGCGAAGCGAACTTTAGTATTACATCAAAGGATTGCTGCATTGCATCAGCGGACCTGCGGCGACCGCACCCGAAGCGAGAACTGCGCCGCAATGACGCCAAAACGCAGCGTGCTAGAATCCGCGCGATCCGAATTCAAACCGCATTAAGGGAAGTCCATGGAAGTGATCGTTCTCGCCGCCGGGCAGGGTAAGCGCATGCGCTCGGTGTTGCCCAAGGTTTTGCAGCCGCTGGCCGCCAAGCCGCTGCTCGGTCACGTCCTCGATACCGCCCGCGCGCTGCAGGCGCGGCGCATCGTGGTGGTGTATGGCCACGGCGGCGAGGTCGTGCGTGACGCGCTGGATGCGCCCGACCTGGCCTGGGCCCGCCAGGATCCGCCGCAGGGCACCGGCCATGCGGTGCAGCAGGCGATGCCGCTGATCGAGGATGGCGATACCGCGCTGATCCTGTATGGCGACGTGCCGCTGATCGGCGTGCCGACCCTGCAACGCCTGATGGCAGCCGCCGGCGACAGCCGGCTGGCGCTGCTCACCGTGCGGATGGACGACCCCACCGGTTACGGCCGCATCCTGCGCGACGCCGCCGGCCAGGTGACGCGCATCGTCGAGGAGAAGGACGCCAGCCCCGACGAGCGCCGCGTGGGCGAAGTGAACACCGGCATCCTCGCCGCCCCGGTCGCCCGCCTGCGCCACTGGCTGGCCAAGCTGAAGAACGACAACGCCCAGCGCGAGTACTACCTCACCGACATCATCGCGATGGCCGTGGCCGACGGCCTGGAAGTCGTCACCACCGCGCCGGACGCCTTCGAGGAAACCCTCGGCGTCAACAACAAGACCCAGCTCGCCGAGCTCGAGCGCATCCATCAGCGCAACATTGCGCGCGGCCTCACCGACGCCGGCGTCACCGTCATCGACCCGGCGCGCCTCGACGTGCGCGGCGAACTGGTCTGCGGTCAGGATGTGGAAATCGACGTCAACTGCATCTTCGAGGGCCGTGTCGAACTGGCCGACGGGGTGCGCGTCGGCGCCAACTGCGTGTTGAAGAACGCGACGATCGGCGCCGGCACCCGGATCGCCCCGTTCTCGCAGATCGAGGACACGACGATGGGCGCCGCCTGCGTCATCGGCCCCTACGCCCGTACCCGTCCCGGCACCGTGCTCGGCGAGGACGTCCATCTGGGCAACTTCGTCGAGGTCAAGAACAGCACCATCGCCAACCACTCCAAGGCCAACCATCTGGCTTATGTGGGCGACGCCGACATCGGCCAGCGGGTCAACGTCGGTGCCGGCACGATCACCTGCAACTACGACGGTGCCAACAAGTTCCGTACCATCATCGAGGACGACGTTTTCATCGGCTCCGACACCCAGCTCGTGGCCCCGGTGCGCGTCGGCCGCGGCGCCACCCTCGGCGCCGGCACGACCCTGTCCAAGGACGCGCCGGCCGGCGAGCTCACCGTGTCCCGCGCCAAGCAGATTTCGATCCCGGGCTGGAAGCGCCCGGTCAAAGCCAAGAAAGCCTGATTTCCCCCATTCCGTCCGGCCCGGCCAACGCAGCCGGGACTTTTCGAAAGGTTTCATCATGTGTGGCATCGTCACCGCCATTGCCCGTCGCAACATCGTTCCCGTGCTGCTCGAAGGGCTGCGCAAGCTTGAGTACCGGGGTTACGATTCCGCCGGCCTCGCCGTGCTGAAGACCGACGGGGTGCCCGCGCTGCAGCGTCTGCGCGCGGTCGGCCGCGTCGCCGAACTGGCTGCGCAGGCCGACGCCACCGGCCTCGCCGCCGGCATCGGCATCGCCCACACCCGCTGGGCGACCCACGGCGTGCCGTCCGAGCGCAACGCCCACCCGCACATTTCCAGCGGGCTGGCGGTGGTGCACAACGGCATCATCGAAAACTTCGAGGAACTGCGCGGCAAGCTGCAGGCCAAGGGCTACGCGTTCACCTCCGAGACCGACACCGAAGCCATCGCCCACCTGCTCCACGACAAGCTGAAGACCATCCCCGACCTCTTCGACGCGGTGCGCGCGACCCTCGCCGAACTGATCGGCGCCTACGCCATCGGCGTGGTTTGCGAAGCCGATCCGACGCGCGCGATCGTCGCCCGCAAGGGCTCGCCGCTGCTCCTCGGCATCGGCGAGGACGGCCACTACGCCGCCTCCGACACCGCCGCGCTGCTGCAGGTAACGCGCAAGGTGGTGTACCTCGAAGACGGCGACGTCGCCGAACTGACCCTCGACGGCTACCGCGTCACGCTGTCCGACGGCACGCCGGTCGAACGCGCGGTGAACATCTCCAGCCTGTCGGCCGACGCCGTCGAGCTGGGCAAGTACCGCCATTACATGCAGAAGGAAATCTTCGAGCAGCCGCAGGCCCTCGGCAACACCCTCGAAATGATCGCCGGCGGTGGCGGCATCTCGCCGCAGCTGTTCGGGGCCGACGCGGTCGGCGTCTTCGGCGCCAGCCGCCGCGTGCTGATCCTCGCCTGCGGTACCAGCTATCACGCCGGCCTCGTCGCCCGCTACTGGATCGAAGCGGTCGCCAAGCTGCCGTGCACCGTCGAGATCGCCAGCGAATACCGCTACCGCGAATCGGTGCCCGACCCCGAGACGCTGGTGGTGGTGATCTCCCAGTCGGGCGAAACCGCCGACACGCTGGCCGCCCTCAAGTTTGCCAAAAGCCTCGGCATGACCAAGACCCTGGCGATCTGCAACGTGCCCGAATCGGCGATCGTGCGCGAAACCGCGCTGCGCTTCGTGACCCGCGCCGGCCCCGAGATCGGCGTGGCGTCCACCAAGGCGTTCACGACCCAGCTCGCCGCGCTGGCCCTGCTCACGCTGACGCTCGCCAAGATCAACGGCCACCTCGGCGAAGAAGCCGAAGCGGCGCATCTCACCAACCTGCGCCACCTGCCGGTGGCGGTCGCCAAGGTCGTCGAACTCGAACCGGAGATCGAACGCTGGGCCCAGCGCTTCGCCGGAAAGCACCACGCGCTGTTCCTCGGCCGCGGCGAGCACTATCCGATCGCCCTCGAAGGCGCGCTGAAGCTCAAGGAAATCTCCTACATCCACGCCGAAGCCTATCCCGCCGGCGAACTCAAGCATGGCCCGCTGGCGCTGGTGGATAAGGAAATGCCGGTCATCTCGGTGGCCCCCAACGACAGCCTGCTCGAAAAGCTCAAGTCCAACCTGCAGGAAGTGAAGGCCCGCGGCGGCGAACTGTATGTCTTCGCCGACGCCGGCAGCGAGATTCCGGAGTCCGAAGGCGTGCACATCCTGCACCTGCCCGAACACTACGGCATGCTGTCGCCGATCCTCCACGTCATCCCGCTGCAGCTCCTCAGCTACCACGCCGCGCTGGTCAAGGGAACCGATGTGGACAAGCCGCGCAACCTCGCCAAGTCGGTGACGGTCGAGTAAGGCGGCGCTGAACGGCAGGGCGGCACGGCGCGACGGGCAAACCCGGCGCGCCCGATGCGCCGCATTCCGCGTCGCCGGCGCAGCATGCCGGCCTCTCCGCTGTGCCGTATGACACCGCAGCGTGTGATTCCGCCCGTCGCCGGAGCGGCGCCCGCGCGCGGCGATGCCGCGGTCGGCAGGCGCAGGCCCTGCGGCTTTCAGGGATTCAGCCTGCTGCGTCCTGAAAATCAACGCCGCCTTTTCCGGGACATCGCGACGAACCGGTTTTAAGGTTTATATTTTGCGGTGAGTTTGCAGTGAGTTGCGAAGCGCAAGGGGGCGGTTGAGGGGCAGCCTGTGGCAACCGGCCGGAGGGTCTGAATTGCGGAATCGACGTGCGGGTACGCCAGACATGCAGGTTGCAGCGTATGAGTTCAAGCCCCATGAGCGGCCGTCGATGCCCGGTTCGCCGGCGACGCCGGATCATCCGACGCCACGCCGCGTGGCCTACTTTTGCATCGGCGTGCTGATCGGCCTCACCGGCGGTTTCGGCAATGCGCTGGTGTCGGCCAACATCGGCAACCTGCAGGGAATGTTCGGCGTGTACAGCGACGAGGCGGCATGGTTGTCGTCGGTGTATGTGATGACCAACATCTGCATGAGCCTGCTGCTGATCAAGTTCCGCCAGCAGTTCGGCCTCGAACGCTTCACCTGGATCTTCCTGCCGGCCTACGTTGCGGTCACCTTCGCCCATCTGTTCGTCGATAGTTTCGGGACGGCCCTCGTCGTGCGGGCGGTGAATGGCATCACCGCCTCCGGCATGAGCACGCTCGGCCTGTATTACGTGATCCAGTCCCTGCCCGCGGCGCACCGGCTGCGCGGCATCGTGATCGGCATCGGCGTGTCGCAACTGGCGCCGCCGCTGGCGCGGACGTTCTCGTCGAGCATGCTGCAGGTGGGCAACTGGCAGAGCATGTATCTCTTCGAAGCGGGCATGGCGACGCTGTCGCTGGTCGCGGTGCTGCTGCTGCGGCTGCCGCCGAGCCAGCGCATCGATGTGTTCGAGCGGCTCGATTTCGTCACCTTCGCGCTGTTCGCTCCCGGCATGGCGCTGCTCTGCGCGACGCTCGGCGAGGGGCGCATCGTCTGGTGGATGGAGGCGCCGTGGATCGGCTATGCGCTGTGCGCCGCGGTGGTGCTGATCACGGCGGCGCTGTTGATCGAATACCACCGCGCCGATCCGCTCCTCAACCTGCGCTGGCTGGGCAGCGCCGACATCATCCGCTTCGCGGTGGTGGCGATGTCGGTGCGGATCGTGCTGTCGGAGCAGACCTACGGCGCCATCGGCTTGCTGGGCACGCTGGGAATGGGCAACGATCAGCTGATTCCGTTGTTCGGGGTGGTGTCGGTGGCCAGCTTGGCCGGGCTGATCGTCAGCGCGGCGACGCTCGATCCGCTGCGCCTTGGGACGCCGATCCGCATATCGCTGATCCTGATCGCGATCGGCGCGTTCATCGATGCGGGCGCCACCAACCTGACGCGTCCGATGGAGATGTATCTGAGCCAGTCGCTGATCGCCTTCGCGGCGCTGTACTTCATGGGGCCGACCTTGCTGATCGGCATGCTCCGCGGTCTGTCGAAGGGCTTCAATCATGTGGTCAGCTTTTCGGCGCTGTTCAGCATCACCCAGTCGCTCGGCGGGCTGGCCGGGTCGGCCCTGCTGGGGACGTTCCAGATCGTGCGCGAGAAGTTCCATTCGCATGCGCTGGTGGAGTCGATCCAGGCGACCGATCCGCTCGACGCCGGCCGCCTGCAGGCGCTCGGCGGTGCTTACGGGCGGGTGCTGATCGATCCGGCGCTGCGTCAGGCGGAAGGGGCGGTGGCGCTCGGCCAGCAGATTTCGCGCGAGGCCAACGTGCTCGCCTACAACGACGTGTTTCTGCTGATCGGCTGCATCGCGCTGGCGACCTTTGCGTGGTTGCAGGTGCTCGCCATCCGCAACCGGCTGCGCGGCCACAATCCGATGGCCGAGGTGCTGGCGACCATTGCGAGGAACAAAAAGTGAGCGAGCCGCAGGATTCCGCGCCGGGCAACGCGCGCCTGACCGACCCGATCGAAGCGCCGGCGAAGGTGGCGTCGGCGCCGACCGGCTGGGCGCCGCCGAAGGGCAGCCGCCGCACCACCCTGGTCGCAGTGGCGGTGGCCGTCGTGGCGATTCTGGTGATCCTGCGGGCCTGGGGGCTGCCGCCGTTCACGCCGGACATCCAGGGCACCGACAACGCCTACGTGCGCGGCCAGACCACTGTGAACAGCCCGCAGGTCAGCGGCTACATCGTCGAGGTGCCGGTCAGGGATTTCCAGCGCGTCGAGGCCGGTCAGGTGCTGGCGCGGATCGACGACCGCATCTACCGCCAGCGGGTCGAGCAGGCGCGCGCCAATCTCGACATGCAGCTGGCCAGCCTGCACAACGCCGATCAGGCCCGGCGCTCCCGCGAGGCGGCGGTGCTGGCCCAGCAGGCCGGGCAGGCCAACGCCCGCGCCCAGCTCGCGCGGGCCCGCGCCGACATGCGGCGGGTCGATGAGCTGAGCGCCGACGGGTCGGTGTCGCTGCGCGAGCGCGATCAGACCCGGGCCAGCCTGCGGCAGGCCGAGGCGGCGCTGGAGCAGGCCGCCGCCGCGAAACAGATCGCCCACGAGGACGTGCGTTCCGTCGAGGTCGGTCGGGCCGGCCTCAAGGCGGCGGTGGAGGCGGCGCGCGCGGCCCTCGACCTGGCCCGCATCGATCTCGACAACTGTGTGATCCGGGCGCCCCGCGCCGGCCAGTTGAGCGAGGTCGGGGTGCGCGTCGGTCAGTACGTCACCGCCGGCACCCAGCTGATGTTCCTGGTGCCGGACAGTCTGTGGGTGATCGCCAACTACAAGGAGGCGCAAACCGCGCGGATGGCGCCGGGGCAGCCGGTGCGCTTCCGCGTCGATGCGCTCGACGGCGCCGAGCTGCACGGCCACGTCGAGGCGCTGGCGCCGGCGGCCGGTTCGGAGTTCGCGGTGATCAAGGCCGACAACGCGACGGGCAACTTCGTCAAGGTGGCGCAGCGCATCGCGGTGCGGATCGCCATCGATCCGGATCAGCCGCTGGCCGGGCGGCTGCGTCCGGGCATGTCGGTGGAGACGCGGGTCGATACGCGTCCGCCGGCGGCGGGGCGATGACGCCGCGCAGCGTGGCGGCGATCGCCGCTCTCGGTGTGCTGGCGGGCTGCGCCGGGCCCGCCGCGGAGCGTCCGCCCGCGGCGGCGGTGACGGTGCCGCCGGTCTGGCGCGAGACGACGGCGCCCGGCGCGGCCGTCGAACTGGCATGGTGGCGCAGCTACGGCGACGCGGCGCTGAGTGCGCTGGTCGAACAGGCCGTGCACCGCAACAGCGACGTGGCGGTGGCGGCGGCGCGGGTTGCCGAGGCGCGCGCCCAGCTCGGCGTGGCCCGCGCGCGCCTGTTGCCGTCGCTCGACCTGAACGTGTCGGCCGGGCGTGCCCGCCGCCTCAATTCGTTCGGCACGCCCGGCGAGGCCAATTCGTTCAGCACGCAGTTCCAGGCGGCCTACGAGGTCGATCTGTTCGGCCGCAGCGGCGATCTGGTCGGCGCAGCCGGGGCGGCGATGCATGCCGGCGAGGCCGCCCGCGACGCGCTGGCGCTGTCGGTGGCGGCGACGGCGGCCCAGTCCTACATTGCGCTGCGCGCGCTGGACGCCCGTCTGGCGGTGGCGCGCGAGACCTTGCGGTCGCGGGCCGATGCGCTGCGCCTGGCGCAGTCACGCTTCCGCCAGGGTTATGGGACGCGGCTCGAAGTCGAGCAGGCGCAGGCCGAATACGACGCGACGGCCGAGGTGGTGCCGCAGACCGAGCTGGCGGTGGTGCGGCAGGAGAACGCCATCGGGCAACTCGTCGGCGACCCGTCCGGCGCAGTGGCACGGGGCGCCGGCATCGCCGCGCTGGCCTTGCCGGCGGTGTCGGCCGGGCTGCCTGCCGAGGTGCTGCGCCGGCGCCCCGACATCGCCCAGGCGGAATATCAGCTGGCGGCCAGCGACGCGCGTCTGGTGGCGGCGCGCAAGGCTTTCCTGCCGCGGATCGATCTTGCCGCGTCGCTCGGCAAGCTGGCGATGAGCGGCCTGCCGGCCAACCCCAACCTGTTGTGGTCGGTGGGCGGCAGCGTGCTCGCGCCGATCTTCGACGGTGGCCGTCTGGCGGGTGAGATGGGCGTGGCGACCGCCCAGCGCGATCAGGCGGCCTTCGCCTACCGCAAGACGGTGCTCAATGCCTTCCGCGAGGTCAATGACAACCTCACCGCGCTGCGCACCCTGGACGTTCAGCGCGCCCATGTGGCGGCGCGGCGGGACGCCTTGTCGCAGGCGCTGCACCATGCCGTCCGGCGCTACCAGGCCGGTTACTCGCCGTACCTCGAGCAGCTCGACGCGCAGCGCAACCTGTTCAATGCGGAGCTGTCGCTGATCCAGGTGCGCGCCGATCAGCTCAATGCCAGCGTGGCCTTGTATCTGGCGCTCGGCGGCGGCTGGCAGCCGGAGCGTCGCTGAACGGGGCGCGCCCGTGCGCCGATTCTCCGGTCAAGCATTCCGGCCTCTCCGTTTTTTTCTATGACCGCGCAGCCCGTGATCCCGCCCGCTTCCACTCAACTGCTGCTGTGCCTGACGGCGGATTGGGATGCGCCGTCCGGCCATCTGCAGCGTTTCGAACGTCATCCGGGCGGCGACTGGCGGCCGCTGGGCGCACGCATTCCGGTGATGCTGGGGCGCGACGGCATGGCGTGGGGGCGCGGCCTGCATCCGCCCGTCGCCGGAGTGGATAAGCGCGAAGGCGATGGCAGGGCGCCGGCCGGGGTGTTCGCGATCACCGCCCTGTTCGGCAATCCCGACGACGACGCCGGCTGGATGACCGCCGCGCGCCTGCCGTGCCACGCCGCGCGGAGCGATCTGAAATGCGTCGACGACCCGGCATCGACGCACTACAACTGCCTCGTCGATCAGACTGCGGTGCGCTGCGACTGGACCAGCAGCGAGGACATGCGGCGCCCCGATGCGCGTTATGCGGTGGGGGCGGTGGTCGCCCATAACGCGGCGCCGGTCGAGCCGGGCGCCGGATCGTGCATCTTCCTGCATGTGTGGGCCTCGCCGCACACGCCCACGGCCGGGTGTACCGCGATGGCGCTGGCCGACATGCGGGATATCGCGCGCTGGCTGGACGGTGCGCGAATGCCGCTGCTGGTGCAGCTGCCCGCCGCCGAGTTCGCGCGCCGGCAGCGGACGTGGGGCTTGCCGCGGTGACAGTCGCCGGCGCCGCCGCTAGACTTTGCGCCTTTCAATCCTGCGCCTGTCGGCCCCCGCGAGGCGGTGCCGGACGCGCCTGTCATCGTGCTCAACCGGATCTGGGTTTTTTTCGTGCTTGTCGGTTTTGGCGCGGCGCTGGTGCACACCGTGCAGGGCGATGTGGACATCTTTTCGCGCCTGCTGGCCGCGCTGTTCGACACCGCCAAGACCGGTTTCGACATCGCGCTCGGTCTGGTCGGGGTGATGAGCCTGTGGCTGGGGGTGATGAAGATCGGCGAGAAGGGCGGGCTGATCCAGCTCTTCGGGCGGTTCGTGGCGCCGTTCTTCCGGCGTGTGTTTCCGGATATTCCGCCCGGTCATCCGGCCAGCGGCAGCATCGTGATGAACTTCAGCGCCAACATGCTCGGCCTCGACAATGCGGCCACCCCGCTGGGGCTCAAGGCGATGCGCGAGCTGCAGGAGATCAATCCGGTCAAGGACACCGCCAGCAATCCGATGATCATGTTCCTGGTGCTCAACACCGCGGGCATCACGCTGATTCCGACGTCGGTGATCGCGATCCGGCAGAGCATGGCGGTCCAGCAGGGGCTGGCGGGATTCAATGCGGCGGATATCTTTCTGCCGACCCTGCTCAGCACCTTCATTTCGTTCTGCGCCGGGCTCGTGGCGGTGTCCGCGTGGCAGCGCATCAATCTGCTGTCGGCGCCGGTGCTGGCCTTCGTCGCCGCTTTCGGGGTGCTGACGGGCGGCATGTACGCGTGGCTGGCACCGCTGCCGCCGGCCGACATGGCCAGGATGATCGGTCTCGTCGGCAGCGGGATCATCGTGTCGATCATCGCCTTGTTCGTCGGCGTGGCCGCGTGGCGGGGCGTGGATGTGTATGAATGCTTCGTCGACGGCGCGAAGGAAGGCTTTGGGGTCGCCGTGCAGATCATTCCTTACCTCATCGCGATGCTGGTGGCGATCTCGATCTTCCGCAGCAGCGGCTGCATGGACTATCTGATCGAGGGCATCCGCCGGTTGGTGGTGACGCTCGGCATCGATGCCGATTTCGTGCCGGCGCTGCCGGTGGGACTGATGAAAACCCTGAGCGGCAGCGGTGCGCGCGGGCTGATGGTGGATGTGATGAGCGCTTACGGTGTCGATTCCTTCCAGGGCCGTCTGGCGGCGATCATCCAGGGCTCGACCGAAACCACTTTCTACGTGCTGGCGGTGTATTTCGGCAGCGTCAATATCACCCGCACGCGCTACGCCGTGGCCTGCGGGCTGATCGCCGATGGGGTGGGGCTGGTGGGCGCGATC
>SSSX01000618.1 GCA_015657735.1 Zoogloeaceae bacterium | reverse complement strand
GGCGAGGTGGCCCCGCAGGCGGTGGCCGACGTGGCGGCGACGCTCCACGCGATGGGCTGCTACGAAGTGAGCCTCGGCGACACCATCGGCACCGGCACGCCGGGCAAGACGCGGCGGATGCTCGACGCAGTGGCGCGGCGGGTGCCGGTCGCGCAGCTGGCCGGCCACTACCACGACACCTACGGTCAGGCGGTGGCCAACATCTACGCCTCGCTCGAAGCCGGCGTCGCCACCTTCGACGCCGCGGTGGCCGGCCTCGGCGGCTGCCCGTACGCCGTCGGCGCGTCGGGCAACGTGGCGACCGAGGACGTGGTATACATGCTCGACGGCCTCGGCATCGAAACCGGCATCGACCTCGAGCGGCTGGTGGACACCGCCGCCTGGATCAGCGAGCGCCTCGGCCGCGCGCCGGCCTCGAAGGTCGCACGCGCCATGCTGGCCCGGCGGGCCAAGGCCGGCTGCAACTGAGCCGGCTGCACCTGAACTTCCCCGGATATCCGATGATTCCCTCTCCCTGCATCAACGTCTGTCGCATGGACCCCGTTTCGGGCTACTGCGAAGGCTGTTTCCGAACCTTGCCCGAGATCGCCGGCTGGAGCCGCGCCGACGATCGCCAGAAGCGCGCGATCATGGCCGACGTGGCGCACCGGCAGGCCGCTGCCGGCGCGGGCCGCGCCTGCGCCGAGGAACCGAAATGAACGATGACAACCCCTGCGTCGGCGTCTGCGAGATCGACGACGGCTACTGCATCGGCTGCGGGCGCAGCGCCGACGAAATCTTCGGCGAAACCGATTCCGCGCCGGACGAAAGTGCTGCCGTTGCCACGCCGGTCCAGCCTACGGTCGGCGGGCAGCCGCCCGGCGCCGACTGAGCGCGATGCTGCCGTCCGGCATCCAGGTGCTGGAGCGGGGCTGGCTGTCGGCCAACAACATCCTGCTCTTCGACGGCGATCAGGCAACCCTGATCGACAGCGGCTACGTCACCCACGCCGCCCAGACCGTCGCGCTGGTGCGTGCCGCCCTCGGCGGGCGCCGGCTGGGCTGCCTGCTCAACACCCATTCCCACTCCGACCACATCGGCGGCAACGCCGCGCTGCAGCGCGCCTTCGGTTGCCGGATCGGGGTGCCCGACGGCATCGTGGCGGCCGTCGAAAGCTGGGATGAGGAGGCGCTGCTGCTCAAACCGGCGGCCCAGCAGGGCGAAGCCTTCCGTCCCGACCACGCGCTGGCTGCCGGCGACCGGCTGGTGATGGGCGGGCTCGAATGGCAGGCGCTGCCGGCGCCCGGCCACGACATGGACGCGCTGGTCTTCCACGCCGCCGATGCGCGCGGCCTGATTTCCGGCGACGCCCTGTGGCGCGACGGCTTCGGCATCCTGTTCGCCGAGGTGATCGGCAGCGGCGGCGGGCTGGAGGCCGCGCGGGCGACCCTCGAAGCCATCGCCCGCCTGCCGGTGGATTGGGTGATTCCCGGCCACGGTGCGCCGTTCGTCGAGGTCGACGAAGCTCTCGCCACGGCCTTCGCGCGGCTGCGCTACTTCGAGGAGGACGGCGCGCGCATGGCCCGCAACGCGATCCGCGCCTGTTTCACCTTCATGCTGCTCGAGCGGCGCGAGATCGCCCTCGACAGCCTGCCCGAATATCTGGCCAGCGTGCCGCTGTACTGCGAAGCCAACCGGCGCTTCCTCGGCCTGAGCCCGGATGCGCTGGCCGGCTGGCTGATCGGCGAACTGATCCGAGCCGGCGTGGCGCGGCGTGACGGCGACCGGCTGTGCGCCACATGATTTAACGAATCCGTATCTTTTTGTTGAAATCCCGATAGTTCGTCCGGCGGACTTTGTTTATGCTGTTTCGACGCCCTGCGGCCCCGGCCTGCAGCGACACGGCCGGCCTCGGGCCCGGTCGTCCTCCCCCGAAACAGGTCACTCCATGCAACTCGTTCTGATCAGCGGTTTGTCCGGCTCCGGCAAGAGCGTCGCCCTCAACGTCATGGAGGACGGCGGCCATTACGTTGTCGACAACCTGCCGTCGGCGCTGCTGCCGCATCTCGTCACCCACCTGCGCGGCGCCGGCTACCAGCGCATCGCGGTGGCGGTGGACGTCCGTTCCGGCGCCAGCATCGCGGCGCTGCCGCAGCAGGTGGCGGCGCTGCGGACGATGATCGGCGACGTGCGCTTCCTGTTTCTCGACGCCCGCGACGACACCCTGATCGCCCGTTTCTCGGAAACCCGTCGCAAGCATCCGCTCGGCGACGACGAGGTGACCCTCGCCGAAGCCATCGCCCGCGAGCGCGAGGCGCTGGCGCGGATCGCCGAACTCGGCCACCGCATTGACACCAGCGACATGTCGGCCAACACCCTGCGCAACTGGGTCAAGAGCTTCATGCAGCTCGAGGCCGGCAGCCAGATCACGCTGCTGTTCCAGTCCTTCGGCTTCAAGTACGGCATTCCGATGGACGCCGATCTGGTGTTCGACGTGCGCTGCCTGCCCAACCCGCACTACGACCCGCAGCTGCGGCCGCTGACCGGCCAGGACAAGCCGGTCATCGACTTCCTCGAAAAAGAGGCACAGGTCGGCGAGATGACCGACGACATCTACCGCTTCGTCGCCTCGTGGCTGCCGTCCTACGTCAACGACAACCGCAGCTACCTCACGGTCGCCATCGGCTGCACCGGCGGCCAGCACCGCTCGGTCTACATCGCCGAGCAACTCGCCTCGCGCTTCCGCGAGACGGCGCGGGTGTTGGTGCGCCACCGCTCCTTCAAGACGTGACCGTCCGGGCCTGGCTGGCCGACTGGGCGGCCCACCTGCGGGCCGGCGACGTGCTGGTGGTGGGCCTCGCGCTGGTGTTCTGCGTCGCGTCGGCGACGCGTCTGTGGCACGGCGGCCGGCCCGACAAGGCAGTCATCAAGGCCGGCGGCAAGGTGTTTGCCGAGGTCGATCTGGCGGCGCCGCGCATCGTCGAGGTGCCAGGGCCGCTCGGCACCACCCGCATCGAGATTCAGCCCGGCCGCGCCCGCGTCGCCGCCGACCCCGGGCCGCGCCAATACTGCGTGCGCCAGGGCTGGCTGGCGAGCGCCGGCGCGGTGGCGATCTGCGCCCCCAATCAGGTCAGCCTGGCCCTGTCGGGGCGGGCTGCCGACTATGACTCCCTCAACTACTGAACTCGAGATCGCGCCGACCGCGGACGATCATCGCATCGCCCGCCACGCCGCGGCGGCGATCGTGCTGACGGTGGCCGAGGCGGCGATCCCGCTGCCGCTGCCGGGGGTCAAGCCGGGCCTCGCCAACATCGTGACGCTGGTCGTGCTGGCCCGCTGGGGCTGGCGCGAGGCGGCCTGGGTGGTGCTGCTGCGGGTGCTGGTCGGCAGCCTCGTCCTCGGCCAGTTCCTCGCCCCGGGTTTTTTCCTGAGCCTCGCCGGCAGCCTCGCCAGCCTGGCGGTGCTGGGCGCGGCGATGCATCTGCCGCGGCGCTGGTTCGGCCCCGTCAGCCACAGCGTGCTGGCGGCCTTCGCCCACATCGGCGGCCAACTGGTGGTGGCGCGCCTGTGGCTGGTGCCCCACGACGGGGTGTTCTATCTGGTGCCGGTGTTCGCGCTGGCCGCGACGGTGTTCGGGCTGGTCAACGGCTTGGTCGCGGCGCGCCTGCTGGCGGACGGATCAGTGCCGTCGCCGGCGCCGCGCGACGGGACGTAGCGCCGGTTTGTCGGGCAGGCCGAGGGCCGCGCGGGACAGGCGGTCGGCGTCGGGGTTGCGGTGACGCGGCACCCATTGCAGCTGCACCGACGCGAAATCCGCCAGCGCGCGCTGGGTGCGCTCGATCAGCGGAGCGAGGCGGGCGACGTCGGTGTGCGCCTCGCCGCGCAGGTGACGCACCGCAAAATCGCTGTCGCCGTGCACCAGCAGATGGCGGGCGCCGGCGTCGCGCGCCAGTTCGAGGGCCTTGGCGACGGCCAGCAGTTCGGCCTCGTTGTTGCAGCCGTGGTCCGGTGCCAGCCCGCAAAAATCGACCCGCTGACCCGCGGGCCCGAGCAGCACGGCGCCGAGGCCGATCCGTCCCGGGTTGGGGTGGGCCGCGCCGTCGAACCAGATCCGCCACAGCGTGGCGGGATCGGCGGGCGCGGACGAGGCTGGCGGATTCACGGGCGGCGGGCCGGCGAGGCCGTTCAGGCGCCGAGTTTGAGCATTCCGCCGTCGACCGGCGGACACCAGAAATAGGCACCCGACACCGGCCGCGTGAAGCGGAACAGCGCGTCCACGATGCCGTCGTCGAGCCCGACCATGCGCCGCATCTGGGCCTGGAAGGCGTCGACGGTGTGGCCGAAGGCGACGAACATCAGGCCGGCGGCCATGCCGTCGGCCCACGGCATCGAGCGGCGCAGCACAAAGGCTTCGGGGCTGAAGCTTTCCTGGGCGGTGCGCTTGACGTGGGCCGAGGCGGGGGCGTCGTCGAGTTCGGCGTTGTCGGCGCGGCAGCGGCCCACGCAGTTGTCGCGCTCGGCGGGCGACAGGGCGTCGAAGTGGCTGAAGCTGTGCACCCAGCGCTGCACCGCGACGAGGCTGGAGCCGTCGGCGGCGATGGCGGCGGCGCTGGCGGCGTCGCCGGTGGGGTTTTCGGTGCCGTCTTCATAGCCGGTCAGATCGCGACCGCTGTCGTGCTTGAAGCCGTCCCACGCTTCGTGCAGCCGGAACACCGGGGCGAGGGCCTGTGTGATGCGCCGGCTGCGGTGCAGCAGCTCGCCGCGGTCGTCGCCGCGCAGCCACAGCCACAGCGCGGCAGGGGTCGACGGGATGTCCACGCCCGGGCCGGCCAGCGGCGGGAAGGGCTTGAGGCCGGACACCTTCCGGCCGACGGCGGACAGCGTGGCCTGGCCGATGCCGGCGACGGTGTGTTCGCCGTCCGCCACGTGCTGCAGCGCGGCGAGGCCGGAGGCGACGTCGGTGTCGGGCTCGAGCGCGAAGACGAGGTAGCGCGACAGGGGCGGCAGCGGCAGCAGGATGCCGGGTTGCGGGGCGGGCATGGCAGTCTCCTGGTTCGGGAACGGACGGTTGGACGGGGCGGCCGCTCAGCCGCCCGCCCGCGCGAGGCGGTAGAGGGCGACGCTGGCGAGGAAGTTGGGCTCGTCGACGATCACTTTGCCTTCGTCGAAGGCCAGCCGCTCGCGGATCGCGATGCCTTCGCCGGCGCACAGGCTGTCGAAGTCGTCGATGGTGAAGAAGCGCACGTTGGGCGTGTCGTACCACTGGTAGGGCAGGTTCTTCGACACCGGCATGCGCCCGTTGAGGATCGACTGGCGGTGGCGCCAGTAGGCGAAGTTGGGGAAGCTGACGACGGCTTCGCGGCCGACCCGCAGCATTTCGGCGAGGATGCCCTGGGTGTTGCGCATGGCCTGCAGCGACAGGCTCATGATGACGTGGTGGAAGAAGCCGTCGTTGAAGCCGGCGAGCCCTTGTTCCATGTCGATCTGGATGACGTTGATGCCGTTACGGGCGCAGGCGACGATGCGCTCGGGGTCGTTCTCGACGCCGTAGCCGCGCACCTGGCGCACGTCGGAAAGATAGCGCAGCAGGCTGCCGTCGCCGCATCCCAGGTCGAGGACGCGCTCGCCGGGTTCGATCCAGTTGGCGATGACGTCGTAGTCGAAGCGGTGGAAACTCATGGCGGGGCCCTCACACCTGGATGTTGTCGATGTAGGCCCGCAGCACCGCGTGGTACTGGGGGTCGTCGAGGAGGAAGGAGTCGTGGCCGGCGGGGCAGTCGATCTCGGCGTAGCTGACGCGGCGGTCGCTGTGCATCAGCGCATAGACGATCTCGCGGCTGCGCGAGGGGGCGAAGCGCCAGTCGGTGGTGAACGACACGACGAGGTAGTCGGCCTTGGCGCGGCGCAGCGCGGCGGTCAGGTCGCCGGCGTAGTCGAAGGCCGGGTCGTAGTAGTCGAGGGCCTTGGTGGTCAGCAGGTAGGTGTTGGCGTCGAAGAAGCCGGCGAACTTGTCGCCCTGGTAGCGCAGGTAGGATTCGATTTCGAATTCGACGTCGTAGCTGAACACCGGCTTGTCGTGACGCAGGCTGCGACCGAATTTCTGGTCCATCGAGTCGTCGGAAAGATAGGTGATGTGGCCGACCATGCGCGCCAGCGCCAGCCCGCGGGTCGGTACGACGCCGTGCTCGTAGTAGTGGCCGGCGTGGAATTCGGGGTCTTTCAGGATCGCCTGACGGGCGACTTCGTTGAAGGCGATGTTCTGGGCGGTGAGCTTGGGCGCCGAGGCGATGACCAGCGCGTGGGCGACCCGGTCGGGGTATTGCAGCGTCCACGACAGGGCCTGCATGCCGCCCAGGCTGCCGCCGACGACCGCCGCGAAGCGCACGATGCCGAGACGGTCGGCGAGGCGCGCCTGGGCGTCCACCCAGTCTTCGACGGTGACGAAGGGGAAGTCGGCGCCCCACGGTTTGCCGCTGGCCGGGTTGATGCTGTTGGGGCCGGAACTGCCGTAGCAGCCGCCGAGGTTGTTCACGCCGATGACGAAGAAGCGCCGGGTGTCGAGGGGCTTGCCGGGGCCGACGAGGTTGTCCCACCAGCCGACGCTGCCGTTGGCGTGGGTGCCGGCGACGTGGTGCGAGCCCGACAGCGCATGGCACACCAGCACTGCGTTGCTGCGCTCGGCGTTGAGGCTGCCGTAGGTTTCATAGACCAAGTCGTAGGCGGGCAGCACGCCGCCGCTTTTGAGGGGCAGCGGCTCGCTGAAATGGGCCCGCTGGGGTACGACCGGGCCGACGGACTGCGGGGCGGTAAGTTCTTGCATCTTTCGTTCGTCCAAAAACGGAAAACCCAGCCGGCGAACGGTCGCGGACTGGGCTGCCGTCGCTTTAGCCGTACTTTTAAAGCGCCCGCAAGCTGAAGGGTTCAAATCGGCGCTGAACGCAAAGATTAGCGCGGGCGGCGACCGAAAGTCAAACCGGCCGGCGTGGCGGCGCCTACAGTTTCTCGACCGCCTCGCGGACCCGGTCCGGTTCGTCGAGCTTGAGCAGGCGCTGGACCTTGCCGGCCAGGTCGGCGGCGTCGGCACGCAGGATTTCCTGCTTTACCTCGAGGATCTGCGCCGGGTGCATCGAGAACTGGCGCAGGCCCATGCCGATCAGCAGGCGCGCACAGTCGGGGTCGCCGGCCATCTCGCCGCACACCGACACGTCGACGCCGGCCTTCTGGCCGGTCTGGATGGTCTGGTGGATCAGCCGCAGCACGGCCGGGTGGAGCGGGTTGTAGAGGTGGGCGACGGCCTCGTTGCCGCGGTCGATGGCGAGGGTGTACTGGATCAGGTCGTTGGTGCCGATCGACAGGAACTGCAGGCGCCGCGTGAACGCGCCGAGGCACAGCGCGGCGGCGGGGACTTCGATCATGCCGCCGACCGGCACCGTTTCGTCGAACTTGATCTTGCGTTCGCGCAGCTGGGCCTTGGCCTTGTCGAGCAGGATCAGGGTCTGGTCGATCTCGTGGCTGCTGGCCAGCATCGGGATCAGGATCTTGAGCTTGCCGTAGTGGCTGGCCCGCAGCAGCGCGCGCAGCTGGGTCAGGAACATCTTCGGCTCGGCCAGGCAGTAGCGGATCGCGCGCAGGCCGAGGGCCGGGTTGTCTTCCTGGCGGGTGGCGCCCTCGAGTTCCTTGTCGGCGCCGACGTCGAGGGTGCGCACGGTGACCGGTTTGCCGGCCATGGTCTTGAGCACGCTGCGGTAGGCTTCGAACTGCTCGTCCTCGTCGGGCCAGCTTTCGCGGCTCATGAACAGGAATTCGGTGCGGAACAGGCCGACCCCGTCGGCTTCGACGCCCTTGGCCTGGAGCGCGTCGGGGGGCAGCTCGATGTTGGCGAGAATCTGCACCTCTTCGCCGTCGAGGGTTGCCGCGCGCATCGACTTGAGGCGCTTGAGCTTGGAGCGTTCGAGTTCGACCGCGGCCTTGCGCAGGCGGTATTCCTCGAGCACCCGTTCGTCGGGGTCAACGATGACGACGCCGCGGGTGCCGTCGATGATGATCAGTTCGTCGTCCTTGACGACGTGGCGGATGTGGCGCAGCGCGACCACCGCCGGGATCGACAGGCTGCGGGCGACGATGGCGGTGTGGCCGGTCGGGCCGCCGACGTCGGTGATGAAGCCGGCGACGGCGTGATCCTTGAAGCCGATGGTGTCGGTCGGCGACAGGTCGTGGGCGACGACGATGGTGCCGAGGCCGTCCTTGCGCTTCGGCGGCAGGTGGCCGGGGTGGCCGAGCAGCACCTTGACGACCCGCTCGACGACCTGCAACACGTCGGCCTTGCGCTCGCGCAGGTAGGCATCCTCGATGGCCTCGAACTGTTCGACGAGCTGCTCCATCTGCTGCACCAGCGCCCACTCGGCGTTGACGCGGCGGCTGCGGATCAGCGCCTCGGCGGCGTCGACCAGCATCGGGTCCTCGAGGAACATGATGTGCATGCCGAGGAAGGCGTCGACCTCGGACGGCGCTGAGCCGGAGGCGGCCTTGAGTCCGGCCAGCTCGGCCTTGACGCTGGCCACCGCGTCGCGCAGGCGGGTGACTTCCGCCTCGACGTGCTTGGGCGCCACCGTGAAGTGGGCGACTTCGAGCAGGGCGTGGGAAACCAGGTGCGCATGACCGATGGCGATGCCCTGGGAGACGGCGAGACCGTGGACGGTGAAGCTCATGGCGTGGCCTTTTGGTGGGTGGAGGGGCGTGAGGGGCAGGGCGGGGGGCGCGTGCCGCGGGCCGGGAGGATGGCGCTCACCGGCTCCCCGTCAGCCGCCCCCGCTGCGCTGTCTCACTCCCCTTCGCCGAACTTGTCGGCGATGAGGGCCTGGAGGGCCGCCATGGCCTGGTCGGCGTCGGCGCCTTCGGTGTCGATGACGATGGTGCTGCCCTTGGCGGCGGCCAGCATCATGACGCCCATGATGCTCTTGGCGTTGACCCGTTTGCCGTTGCGTTCGAGCCACACGTCGCAGGCGTGGGCGCTGGCGATCTGGGTGAGCTTGGCGGAGGCGCGGGCGTGCAGCCCGAGCTTGTTGACGATCTGTGCTTCCTGGCGTGGCATTGCGCTGTCTTCCCTTCCTCGAGGACTGTCTTGTTGTGGTTTTATTTCAGGTGGACGACGCCTTCGCAGGCGCCGGCCACGGTTTTTTTGAGTAGCACTTCCATGCTGCGTTCGCGGTAGGTGATCGCGCGCAGCAGCATCGGCAGGTTGACCCCCGCCACGCCTTCGACGCGGCCGGCTTCGAGGAGTTTCGCGGCGGTGTTGGCGGGCGTGGCGCCGAGGACGTCGGTGAGAACCAGCACGCCGTTGCCGCCGTCGACGAGGCCGAGCAGGCTGCGGGCGAGGGGCAGTGCGTCGAGGGGATCGTCCTGCCCCGCCATGCCCAGCTGCAGGAGTTGCGGCGGGCGCCGGTTGAGCACGTGGCAGGCGCACTGGATGAGTGCTTCGCCGAGGCTGCCGTGGGTTATCAGAAGGATCCCGATCATCCGGTCCATTCTATCCAAACCGGGCCGGCCGGCAAGCCGAACACGCGCAATGCGCGTGTCAATCGACTACCCGGGCGGGCCGGATGCCGTCGCTGAACTGCAGGCGCCGGTTCAGCGCGGCGGTGACTTCGATGCGGCCGGCGGCGTCCACCCGCAGGGCGTGGTCGATGCCGAAGCGTCGGGCGTAGTCGCGCCAGCGTTCGCCGCCGAGATAGACCGGCTTGCTGGCGGCGTCGGAAAGGGTGCCGGCGTGTTCGCGCGGGGTGACCAGGAGGGTGACCGCCTGGGTGCCCCGGGCCGGGCTGCCGGTGCGCGGGTCGAGGAGGTGGCAGTAGCGCTCGCCGTCCATCTCGAAGAAGCGCTGGTAGTCGCCGGAGGTGCCGATGGCCTCGCCGTCGCGCAGCGGCAGGGTGGCGAGCGGGCGTGCTTCGCGGGGGTGCTGGATGCCGACCCGCCACGGCTGGTCGCCCTTGCTGCCGAGGGCCAGCACGTTGCCGCCGATGTTGATCAGCGCGTTGCGGACGCCGCCGGCCTTGAGGAGGGCGGCGGCGCGATCGAGCGCGTAGCCCTTGCCGTAGCCGCCGAGGTCGAGTTGGACGGCCGGATTGCGGCTCGTCACCCGGTTGCCTTCGATGGTGAGGTCGGCCATCTGCGGGTGGGCGCGGACGAGGGCGGCGAGCCGCGCCGGATCGGGCCGCGTCGGGACAAAGCTGTCGGTGTGGAAGCCCCACAGCGCGATCAGGCCGCCGAGGGCCGGGTTGAAGAGCTCGTCGCCGGTGGCGGCGATGGCCTGCGCGTCGCTCAGCATCGCGGCGAGTTCCGGCGACACCGGGATGCGGGTCTGCCCGGCGGCGATGGCGT
>SSSX01000617.1 GCA_015657735.1 Zoogloeaceae bacterium | reverse complement strand
GTCAGGTAGGCGACCGCGGCGGCGCCCAGCGAGGCGACGGCGAGCCCGGCCACCAGCCGCCCGCGGTTCAGCGCGAAGGCCAGCAGCGGTGCGTAGGCGGCCTGCAGCTTGCGCACCAGCCACGGTTCGTGGGCGTCGCCGCGTTTGAGCAGGAACGAGGCCAGCACCGGCACCACGGTCAGCGACAGGATCAGCGAGGCCGACAGCGCGAACACGATGGTCAGCGCCACCGGGCTGAACAGCTTGCCTTCCAGCCCTTCGAGCGTGAGCAGCGGCAGGAACACGATGACGATGATCAGGATCCCCGAGGCGACCGGCGTGGCGACTTCCCGGGTGGCCCGGAACACCAGGTGCAGCAGCGGCTGGCGGGCGGAGGCGGCGCCGTCGGCGAGCTGGGTTTCGACGTTTTCGACCACCACCACGGCGGCATCGACGAGCATGCCGATGGCGATCGCCAGCCCGCCGAGGCTCATCAGGTTGGCCGACAGCCCGACCGCGCGCATCGCGATGAAGGTCGCCAGCGCAGCCAGCGGCAGCATCAGCGCGACGACCAGCGCGGCGCGCAGATTGCCGAGGAAGGCCAGCAGCAGCACCAGCACCAGCACGATGGCTTCGACCAGCGCCTTCGAGACGGTGTGAACGGCGCGGCCGACCAGCTCGCTGCGGTCGTAGAAGGGGACGATGCTGACCCCCGGCGGCAGTTGCGGCGTGAGGTCGGCGAGGCGCGCCTTGACCGCGGCGACGACCTTGCCGGCGTTGGCGCCGCGCAGGCCGAGGACCAGCCCTTCGACCGCCTCGCCCTCGCCGCTGCGGGTGACGGCGCCGTAGCGGGTCAGGGCGCCGATGCGCACCGTGGCGACGTCGCCGACGCGGACGATCCCGCCCTGGCTGCGCAGCACGATGGCGCGCACGTCGTCGAGCTGGCGGATGGCGCCTTCGGCGCGCACCAGCAGGGTTTCCTCGCCTTCGCTGAGGCGGCCGGCGCCGTCGTTGCGGTTGTTGGCCTCGAGGGCCGCGTGCAGGGCGGCGAGGGTCAGGCCGCGGGCGGCCAGCGCCGCCGGATCGGGGACGATCTCGAAGCTGCGCACTTCGCCGCCGAGGCTGTTCACGTCGGCCACGCCGGCCACGGTGCGCAGCGCCGGGCGGATCGTCCAGTCGAGCAGGGTGCGCTTCTCCTCGAGCGACACCGGCCCCTCGATGGTGAACATGAACATCTCGCCCAGCGGCGTGGTGATCGGCGCCAGGCCGCCGGTGGCGCCCGGCGGCAGGTTGCCCATCACGTTGGCGAGGCGCTCGCCGACCTGCTGGCGGGCCCAGTAGATGTCGGTGCCGTCGTCGAAATCGAGGGTCACGTCGGCCAGCGCGTACTTGGACGTCGAGCGCAGGATGCGCTGGTGCGGAATGCCCAGCATCTCCTGCTCGATGGGCACCGTGATGCGCGACTCGACTTCCTCCGGCGTCATGCCGGGCGCCTTGATGATGAGCTTGACCTGGGTCGTCGAGACGTCCGGGAAGGCGTCGATCGGCAGGCCGTTCCACGCCACCACGCCGGCGCCGATCAACAGCAGCGTGGCGACCAGCACCAGCAGGCGCTGGGTCAGGGAAAATTCGATGAGGCGGGAGAGCATGGCGTGGGCGAGCCGGACGGGCGGCGGTGAAGGTTGGTCGTGGCGGGTCGGGGGCGGGCGGATGGGGGCGCGGCGGCCCGCTTACTCCTTGCCGATCCCCAGCCAGCTGGCTTTCAGCGCGGCGACGCCGGCGGTGACGACGGTGGCGTCGGCCGGCAGGCCGCTGACCAGGGTCGCTTCGCCGAGGCGGCCGGCGATGCTCACCGGGGTGGCGCGGTAGCCGCTGCTCTTGCCGTCGCTGGCGACGACGAAAACCCACAGCTTGTCGTTCTGGCGCAGGATCGCCGCGGCCGGCACCTGCACGGCCGAGGTTGCCGCGCCGCTGCCGGTGTCGAGGTCGACGGCGGTGGCCTGGCCCGGGCGCAGGCTGTCGGCGCCGCGGCTGACGAGGCCGCGCAGCAGCACGCTCTGGGTGGCCGGATCGACGGCGCGGCCGACCGCGATCAGCTCGCCGCTGGCGCCGGTGGCCGGAATGCGCAGCGGCGTGCCGACCCGGGCCTGCGCGGCAACCGCCAGCGGCGCCTGGATGTCCACCGACAGCGGGTCGAGGCGGGCGATGCGGTACAGCGGCGCCGACTGCTCGACGCGCTGGCCGACGCTGACATGCTGCTCCAGCACGCTGCCCGCAATGGGGGCGACGAGGGACAAGGTCTGCCCGCCGCTGTGCTGGGCGAGGGCCAGCACCTGACGCCGCTCGGCGGCCTGGGCCGCGCTCTGGGCGGCGCCGGCGCGGCTGGCCTGCAGGCGCGATTCGGCGATCAGGCCTTCGCGGAACAGCTGTTCGTCGCGGGCCAGGGTCTGGCGGGCGAGGGCCGCCTGGGCGTCGGCCTGAACGCGGTCGCGCTGCAGTTCGAGGGCCTGGGGGCTCGACAGACGGGCCAGCAACTGGCCTTTCCTGACGGTCAGGCCGGGGGCCGTCTCGAGGCTTTCGATGACCCCGGCCAGCGGCGCGGCGATCACCCGCACCTGGCTGTTGGGGATGCCGACCGTGGCCGGCAGGCCGGCCGCCGCGGCGTGGCCGCCGCCGACGACGCGGCGGGTGGCGATGCCGAGGGCCTGGCTCTGGGACGCCGACACGGCGACGAAGGCCGGATCGTCGGCGGCGCCGGCCGGGGCGGCGCCGGCCAGCAGGACGAGGGTCGCCAGCAGGCGCCGGAGGTGGGACGGGCGGGCGGGGGAGGGCGGCATGGGCGCTTCCGGCACGGAACGAAAACGCCATTGTCGCCGCTGCGGCTTAAGCCAGTCTTAAGCCGCACGATCAAGCCGCGCGACTGCGTGCCGGCCACGCTGGGGCCGATGGGCTTTCTGGCGGGCGTGGCAAAGTGCACCATGTCGGATAAATTGCCAAATAAATCACGTCGCCGGCATGACTGGCGGCCGGTTGTCTCTGGCATGCTGCACGTGTCTGGTGTCCGCCATATTCCGTTACACTTTTCCTTCATTCGCTCCCGGAGAACCCGCTCATGAAAGTTCGCGTCGCCCCGAAATTCGTCCTTCCGCTGCTGCTGACCGTCGCCTCCGGCGTGGCGGGAGCGGCCTGTGTGCCGGTGGTCGGCACGGTCAAGCTGGCCGTCGATGCGACCTGCCAGATCGGCGCGCAGGTGCCGGCGGGGACTCAGCTGGCCGGCCAGTGTTTCAGCGTCCAGCTGTCGCTGGCGGGCCTCCCGGTGGCGACCGGGTATGCCGGCACCACCGTCGAGCCGCTGGTCAGCCTCGTCCCCGGCGCCGGCTCCACGCTGAGCCCGGCGATGATCCCGACGGCCACCGCCACCCCGGCGCCGCGCCAGATCATCCAGACCGCGCGCAGCGCGGTGTCGCTCGGCCACGGCGCCAACCGCACGACGATCTACACCACCGACGTGATCGTGATCCAGCCGTCGGCTACCAGCCCGCTGCCGAAGGCGGTGTTCGAACAGATCGTCATCGACGACACCAACCACGTGGGCGCCTACGCCAACGTCCGCGGCCACCTCAATGTGCTCGGCAACAGCATCGGCCAGCTCGCGCCGGTGACCGGCCAGCTGTGCCTGCCCTGAGCGCAGCGCAGTCGCGGCCGCACGACGACGCCCCGCGAGGGGCGTTTTTTCTTTTTTGACGGCCGTTCGGCGAACTGGCACATGGCTTGCAACAATACGGCGAGAACCTGACCAAACGGGGGGAAACCGTGGATCTGCGCTGGAGGCTGTTCGGATACGTGCTGGGCTTTGCGCTGGCGCTGCTGACCGCGGTGGCGGCGTGGATCGGGCTGGCGCTGCGGGAGGATGTGGCCGCCGAGATGGACGCGGCATCGCGCCTGGTCGACGTGGTGCTGGCGGCCGGCACGCCGGGGCAGGGCGCCGAGGCGCTGCGGACGCTCGCCGGCAGTGGTCAGTTGCGACACGTTGTGCTGTCGGTGGAGCGCTCCAGTCTGGAGCACTCCGATCCGGTTACGGCGGCTCACGAGCGGCGCATTCCGCTTGGCGACGGCACGCTGGTGATCCGCGCCGATGCGCGCGCCGAGATCCGCGAGGTGCTCGAAGGCGGCGTGCGGATCATGGGTTCGCTGCTGATCCTGGCGCTGGCGCTGGCGGCCGTGGCCTGGCTGGCGGCGCACCGGGCGCTGGCGCCGGCGCGGGAACTCGAGCGCGGGCTGGCGCGCCTCGGGCGCGGCGAGGGCGACGCGGCGCTGCCGGGCTTCGAACTGAAGGAATTTGCGACCATCGCCGCGGCCATCGAACGTCTGTCGGGCGACCTGTCGGCCGCGCGTGCCGCCGAGCAGGCCCTAGCCCGGCAGCTGCTCGAACTGCAGGAAGCCGAGCGTCGCGAGCTGGCACGGGAGTTGCACGACGAACTGGGTCAGGCCCTCACCGCCATCGGCGCCGCCGCCGCCTGCATCGAGAAGCAGGCCGGCCGCGCGGTGCCGGACGCGCTGGCGGCCAGCGCCCGCGACATCCGCCACGAGTCCGGCCGCGTGCTGACGCTGGTGCGCAACCGGCTGGCCCGCCTGCGGCCCGGCGGGCTGGACGAGCAGCGGCTGGTCGAGGCGCTCGACGAACTGGTCGCCGGGTGGCGCAGCCGCGCGCCGCAGATCCGCGTCGACGCCGAATTCCCGGCCAGCCTGCCGGCGCTGCCGCCGCTGGCCGGGCTGGCGCTGTACCGCACCGCCCAGGAGGCGCTCACCAATGTGCTGCGCCACAGCATTGCGAGCCGCGTGCGCATGTCGCTGCGGCAGGTCGGCCGGGCGGTGGAACTGACGATTTGCGACAATGGCATCGGCAGCGGCGCCGATGCGGCGATGCGTGCCCGCGGCGGCCTGACCGGCATGCGCGAGCGCGCCGAAATGGCCGGCGGCCGGTGCTGGCTGGACGATGCGCCCGGTGGCGGCCTGCAGGTTCGGCTGAGCCTGCCGCTGGCCTGAAGAGATCGAAGCGGCCTGCCGGTGGCGGCAGGTCCGGAGCTTTTTTGTCAAGGAGAAGAACGATGAAAGCCTTACGCAACGCCATGCTGCTCGCCGGCCTGGCCGTCGTGGCCGGTTCCGCCGCGGCGGCGGTGGACGACGACATGAAGGCCCTGGCCAGCAAGAGCGGCTGCCTGACCTGTCACAGCATCGAATCCGGCGCGCCCGGTCCCAACGGCATGGCCCCGATCGGCCCGGCCTGGCAGGACGTGGCCAAGATGTACAAGGGCAAGCCGGGCGCCGATACCTTCCTGACCCGCGTCGTGCTGGAGGGCTCCAACCCCTACGGCAGCCACTGGAAGGATCAGGTCAGCGGCCTCGCGATGCCGCCCAACAAGGTGGCGATCAAGGAAGCCGACGCCAAGAAGCTGGTCAAGTGGATCCTGACGCTGGCACCGAAGTGAGCGCGGCCGGCTGACGGCCCGGGCACAACGAAAACGGCCCCGACGGATGTGCGTCGGGGCCGTTTTCATTGCCGGCGGCGAGGCGCGCCGCTTTCAGTCCAGCGACAGCGCGAGGGCGACCGGCAGAAACAGCAGCGCGGCGATGTTGCCGAGCAGCACCATCGAGGCGACCTTGTCGGGTTCCTGGTGATAGCGCTCGGCGAACATGTAGTTCAGCACCGCCGGCGGCAGCGCGCCGAAGACCAGCAGCAGCGCCGCTTCCCGCGGCGGCAGGGCGACCACCCGCAGCACCGCGGCGGCCAGCAGCATGCCCACCAGCGGGCGCAGCAGCGCGCCGAACAGGCCGAAGCCGAAGGCCGCGATGCGCGTGGTGGCGATGCGCGCGCCGAGCGCGAACAGCATCAGCGGAATCGACATTTCGCCGACCATGCGGATCGCCGTCAGCAGCGGGGGCCACACTTCGACCCCGGCCAGGCCGCTGGCGATGCCGGCCGCGGCAGCGAGGATCAGCGGCGAGCGCCACAGCGTGACGAGGCGTGTGCGGTGGTCGAGCAGCCAGGCGCCGAAGGAAAAGTGGGCCACGTTGGTGGTCGTCAGCATCACCGCCGCCGGCGCCAGCGCGTCCGGCCCGAAAGCCAGCAGAGCCAGCGGCAGACCGAGGTTGCCGACGTTGTTGAACATCATCGGCGGCACCAGCGTTTTCGGCGCGATGCCGGCCAGGCGCGCCACCAGCCAGGCGACCAGCCCCGAGCCGGCGATGATGAACAGCATCGACAGGGTGAGCGGCACGTAGTCGGCGACGCGGACGTCCTTGCCGGCCAGCGCGGCAAAGATCAGCGCCGGCACGAAGACGTCCATGTTGAGCCGGTTGGCGTGCGACAGGTCGGGCTTGAGGCGGCGCCCGACCGCATAGCCGAGCGCGGTGATCGCGAACAGCGGGAACAGGATCGAGACGATGCGCAGCAGCATGGCTTACTTCGCCGCCCTGGCGGCCGACGCGCGCGACGACACCAGGATGCCGGCGACGATCAGCGCGAAGGCGACGCCGTGGAAGATCTGCGGCGCTTCGCCGATCACCACCGCCGACAGCACGGCGGCGAACAGCGGCGTCAGGTTGTAGAAGATCGACGCCATCGCCGGGCCCGCCTCGGCCACCGCCAGCCCCCACAGCCGGTAGGCGATGATCGACGGGCCGATGGCGATGAACAGCACCGTGGCGACCAGTTGCCACGACCACTGGGTCGGCATCGATGGGGCGATCATGTCGCCGACCACCGCCGCGGCCACCGCGCCGCTGACGCCGAACAGGCTCTGCGCAACCAGGAACTGGGCCCAGTTCCAGTCCGGGCGGGCCGCGCCCTGCATGTGCGCCGGCGGCTTGGCGAGCATCCAGCTGTACAGCGACCAGCCGATGATCGCCAGCAACATCAGCAGGTCGCCCTGCACGAAGCGGATGTCGGCCAGCGCGGCCGGATTGCCGCGCGACATCACCAGCGCCACGCCGGCCAGCGACAGCACCGCGCCGATCACCTGCAGGCGCGTCGGCCTGACCTTGTAGCCGAGCGCGCCGACGACCATCGCCCACACCGGCGAGCTGGAGGCGATCAGCGTCACGTTGAGCGGCGTGCTGGTGCGCAGCGCCATGTACTGCAGCGCGTTGTAGGCGCCGACGCCGATGATCCCGAGGATCGCCAGGTAGGGCCAGCGGGCGGCGATCTGCGCGCGGGCGGTGCGGCTGCCGAGCGCTGCCCAGCCGAGCGGCAGCAGCAGCGCGAAGGCGACGATCCAGCGCAGCGCGTTGAGCCACAGCGGGTCGATGCTGCCGATCGCCATGCGGCCGACGACGGCGTTGGTGGCCCACATCGCGGGCGGCGTGGCGAGCATCAGGATGAGGCGGGGAGTCAGTTGCATGGGGCTTCCTCAGGTGGAGGGTCGGGCATGGCCAGGCAGTGTACGGACGCGCCCGGCTGCCGGGAAGGTGCAAAGACTGGTTTCACTGTTCAGAATAGTGAACAATGGCATCGATGAAAAAACAACAAATCGACGCGCTGTGGACCCACGTGCATTGTCTCGGCGTGCTCGCCGACACCGGCAGCTACACCGCCGCGGCGAGCCGGCTGGGGGTCAGCAAGGCCGCCATGAGCCAGCGCATCGGCGAACTCGAGGCCGCCGCCGGGGTGCCGCTGGTGCGCCGCACGACGCGCAGCGTGCGCCTCACCGAGGCCGGCCAGTCGCTGGTCGAGTCGACCCGCGGGGCCTTCGAGCAGATCGAACGCAGCTTTGCCGGCGTGCGCGATCTGGCCGACACGCCGCGCGGCCTGCTGCGGGTCACGGTGGCGGTGGCGCTCGGCCGCCAGCACATCGCGCCGCTGATCCCCGGCTTCCTGCGCGCCTATCCCGAACTGCGCCTCGAGCTGGATCTGTCCGAGCGGCTCAGTTCGCTGGTGCAGGACGGCTTCGATCTGGCCATCCGCCACGTGGCGACGGTGCCGGAAACCCATGTGGCGTGGACGCTGTGCGAAACCCGTTCGATCCTCGTCGGCAGCCGCGACTACCTGGCCCGTCGCGGCTGTCCGGCGCATCCGGCGGAGCTGGCCGGCCACGACTGCCTGACCTACCTGCGCGCCGAAGGCACGCCGAGCTGGGGCTTCGAGCCGGAGGGCGGCGGTGCGCGGGTCAGCGTCGGCATCCGCGGCGGCTTTTCGGCCAACAACAGCGAGGTGCTGCGCGAGGCGGTGCTCGGCGGGCTCGGGCTGGCGCTGCTGCCGGATTTCAGCGCCCGCCGCGAGATCGCCACCGGCCGCCTGGTGCCGCTGCTATCGGGCTGGCGGGCGGTGAGCGCCTACGGCGACCGCCTGTGCGCGATCCGCCCCTACAGCGCGCATGTGCCGAAGGCGGTGCAGCTCTTCGTGGCCCATCTGCGCGACGGCCTGCGCGGCGGCTTCGGCTGAACGGCGGCGGCGCGGATCGTCGCCGCGTTACCACCCGAGCGGGCTGCTCAGTTCCTCGAAATTGCCGTCCACCAGCTGGTCGTCGTGGCTGAAGACGAGCTGGACGATCACGTCGCGGCGGCCGCCGAGCCAGTTCTGCGACACCGGAATCTTGCCGAAGATGCACGCCCCGCCCTGTGGACGGAGGGTGGTGGCGAGAGCGCTCTGGCGGGCGAGGGTTTCGCATTCGGTCAGGCTGCGCACCGAGAAGGTGGTGTTGCGGGCCTTCAGCGCGGCGATGGCGTCGACCAGCGGCAGGCCGGGCCGGAACTGCGCGCGCAGTTCGGGCACGAGGGGCGACGGCGCGGGGGTGCAGGCGGCGACGAGGGCGACGGCGGCGAGCGTCGCGATGGGGCGATGGCGGGGCATGGCGGAGCGCGGTGGAGGGATGCCGGCAGTATCCCATGCGGCGCCGGCGGGATGCCCGGTTTGGCGATTGGTGCTGGAAATGAAAATATAAGACCGTCATTGTTGCAGTAACAGCAACAATGACGCCCGCTCAGGCGCGCCGCATCTTGCGGTACAGCGTCGTCCGCGTGATGCCCAGCTCGCGCGCCGCGGCCGAGATGTTGCCGCCGTGGCGGGCCACGGTTTCGTCGATGTGACGGCCTTCGGCGGCGCGCAGGCTGGGGCGGGTCGGTGGCGCGTCGGCGCAGTCGAGGAGTTCGTGCGGAAGGTGCTCGGGCTGCAGCGTGCTGTCGTCGGGGCCGAGCATGGCGATGGCGAGGCGCAGCGCGTTTTTGAGCTGACGGATGTTGCCGGGCCACGGGTGGCGGCGGATCAGGTCGAGGGTCGCGGCGGCGAGGCGCAGCGGGCGGGCGGGGGATTCGTCGTCGAGGATGCGCCGCGCCAGCAGCTCGATGTCGCTGCGCTGGCGCAGCGGCGGCAGCGCCAGGCTCATCGCCGACAGGCGGAAGTAGAGGTCGGGGCGGAAGGCGCCGGTTTCGCACAGCGCTTTGAGCGGGCGGTGGCTGGCGCACACCAGCGCGAGGTCGACGGCTTCGTCGGGGCCGCCGCCGAGGGGGCTGACGCGGCGGGTTTCGAGGACGCGCAGCAGCACCGCCTGCAGGCGCAGCGGCATGTCGCCGATTTCGTCGAGGAACAGCGTGCCGCCGTGGGCTTCGCGCAGTTTGCCGGGGGCGCCGTCGCCGCGCGCGCCGGTGTAGGCGCCGGCGCGGTAGCCGAACAGTTCGGCTTCGATCAGGCTGGGCGGGATCGCCGCGCAGTTGATGGCGACGAAGGGGCCGTCGCGGCGCGGCCCGCTGTGGTGAAAGGCCTGCGCGAAGACTTCCTTGCCGGTGCCGGTTTCGCCCTGGATCAGCAGCGGGATGTCGAGGCCGGCGATGCGGCGGGCGCGGCGGATGGCTTCGGCCATCGCCTTGTCGCCGAGGTCGAGGGCGTCGAGGCTGGCCGGCGGGCGGGCGGTGGGCGCCGCCGTGGCGCCGCCGGCCGGCCGCAGCCGTTGCAGGCGGTCGGCCTGGATGCGGGCCGCGAATTGCTGTCCGCCGCGGGCGCGCAGCACGGTCGGGCGGGTGCTGCTGGCCACGGCGTGGTCGAGCACCGCGGCCCAGCGGGTTTCGAAGATCTGGCGGAACGCCGCTGGCGTGCGGCGGCTGTCGCCGATGCCGAGCAGGGTTTCGGCGCGGCGGTTGCAGGCCAGCAGCGCGCCGCCCTCGTCGAACACCGCCAGACCTTCGAGTGGCGACGACAGCGCTTCGGCCTGCGGGTGGAAGCGGATCATCACGGCGCCATCGGCGAGGCTTTCGATCAGGCGGTTTTCGATGATGCCGGCGGTGGTGTCGAGCAGGGCCTGGGCGTGGACCTGATTGAGCTGGGCGGCGGTGGAGATGTCGAGGATGCCGAGGACGCCGCCGGTGGGGGCGTGGATCGGGGTGGCGACGCAGGTCAGGAACTGGTTGCGCTGCAGGTAGTGGTCGGTGCCGACGACGGCGACCGGGCGCTGTTCGGCCAGCGCGGTGCCGATGGCGTTGGTGCCCATCGCCAGCTCGGCCCACGAATGGCCGGGCTGCAGCGCGACGCGGGCGGCGCGGCTGGTGAAATCGGCGTCGCCGACCGCACGCAGGATCAGGCCCGAGTCGTCGGCCAGCAGGACCATCGACGACGAACGGGCGATCAGCCGGTGCAGGTGTTCCATCACCGGCTGCGCGAAGGCGACCAGCCGGGCGTTGGCGTCGAGGCGCTCGGCGAGGCCGGTGCGGGGGCCGGCGACATCCGGCAGCGGCGCGTCGGGGGCCAGTCCGCTGGCGGCGCAGCGCGCCCACGAACGCTGGATCGCGTCGGTGGAGGGCTCGGGCGGAGGCGGGTCGGTGGGCTTCACGGACAGATTTTCTGCACGAAGCATGCCAGCAAGGCTCGAACGGATTGGCGCGGCGCCGGAGCCGTCGCCGGCCGGCAAGTGCTCCGCGAGGCGTGCCGGGATGGAGCAGGTGTGCCGCCGCGGGACAGCGCAACGGCGTCTCCGGACGCCTGCCGGCATGGCCCAAACCCTTGCCCGGCAAGGCTTTGGGTGGAAGCGGTAAAGTCCGGTACGGGGTGCACGGATTTTGCACTGCTGGTCTGTGCAGCGCGGTTGCCCGGATCGTGTTGCCCCAAAAATTTGTCCGAACAATTCCAGAACCAGGAGGAGCTATGAAATTCATCCCGACCTTGTGCGCGATCGCGCTGGGCGTTGCCGCCGCCACCCCGGCCGTGGCCTCGGAGGAAATCATCAAGAAGGCGCGCTGCGTGGCCTGCCATGCGGTGGACCAGAAACGCGTGGGACCGTCGTACAAGGACGTGGCCGCCAAATACAAGGGCCAGGCCGATGCGGTGGCGGTACTGAGCGCCAAGGTCCGCAACGGCGGATCGGGGGTGTGGGGTCAGGTGCCGATGACGCCGAACGGCCCGGACAAGATCAGCGATGCCGATCTGAAGGCGGCCGTCGAGTGGATTCTGAAGCTGTAAGAACGCGCCGTAGCAGCACAAATTGAACACCTGCTCCACTCTGGAGCAGGTGTCTCAATCCGGTGCATTCCGAAGCGCCGCGGCGCGGATTTCAGGGGTGGATCACGACGCCCCAGGGTAGCTCGCCGACCGGAATTTCGCGGATCGTCGCGAGGCTTTCGGTGTCGATGACCGACACGCTGTTGGAGCGCCCGTTGGCCACGTAGAGCTTGCGGCCGTCGGGGGTGACGGCCATGTTCCACGGGCGCTTGCCGACCGGCAGCGTGGCTTCGACGCGGTGGTCGGCGGCGCGGATCACGCTGACCGTGCCGTCCTTGCCGTTGGAAACATAGGCCCGGCTGCCGTCGGGGGCGACGGCGATGCCGTTGCTGAAGGTGCCGGCCTTGATTTTGGCGATGACTTCGCGGCGGCCCATGTCGATGGCGTAGACGGTGCTGGCCAGCTCGCAGGCAACCCACGCGCGGCGGCCGTCGGGCGAGAAGCCGATGCCCCGCGGGCGCGCTCCGACGGCGATCTGGGCGACCTGCCGGCGGGCTTTGACGTCGATCAGATCGACCTGCTCGGCTTCCTCGGCGCTGACCAGCAGCCAGCGCCCGTCGGGGCTGAATACCGCGTGTTCGGGGTTCTTGCCGCGCACCTTGATGTCGGCGAGCTTGCGGCCGGAGGCGGCCTCGAGCAGCACGACGCTGTTGGATTCCTCCACCGCGGCGGCAAGCAGGCGGCCGTCGGCCGACACACTGACGCCTTCCGGCGAACGGCCGAGGGGCAGGCGGCGGATCGGTTCGACGGCGCTGATGTCGACGATCACCAGGCCGTCGGCCGGGGCCTCGCTGATGAACAGGCGCCGGCCGTCGGTGGCGATGCCGCGCGGGCGCTGGCCGCCGGGCAGGGTGCGGACGACGGTGTCGGTGGCGGTGTCGATGACCGACACCGTCGCCGACTTCTCGTTCGGCACGTAGGCGAAAGGCGCCGCCAGCGCCGCCGCCGGCAGCGCCGCGAGGGCGGCGAGCACGGCGGCGCGGAGCGGACGGAGCGTCGGCCGGCGGCTCATAGCGTCGGCTGGACGTGGGTGATGCCGTGGCGGGCGAAGATCTCGGCGACGCTGCCATTGCGCTGCAGCTCGCGCAGGGCCGCCGCCAGCGCGTCGGCGAGGGCGGTGTCGTCGGCCTTGACGGCCATGCCGAGGGGCCAGTTGTTGATCTTCAGCTCGGGCATCTGCACGACTTCGACGACGAAGCGGCCATCCTTGCCGAGGGCGTCCTCGATCTCGGAGCGCGGCCCCATCACCGCCGGCAACTCGCCGGCCTTGAGTTTGTCGACGGCGGCGGCGATGCTGTTGAAGTGGACCACGTTGTCGCGCAGGCGGCCGTTGAGTACGCCGAGCAGGAAGGCGTCGGCGAGGGAGCGGCCTTCGACGCCGATCTTCTCGCGGGTGAACACTTCCAGCGCGGTCGCCGCCGAGCCGCGGATCGGTGCGAGGCGCGGCACGCGCGCGACGGCGATGGTCTCGAGGTGGTAGGGCCCGAAGATCTTCACCTTGTCGTTCTTGCCCTGCAGGTAGGAATCCACCGGCACGTGCATCATCACGTCGGACGGGGCCTGGCCGAGGTAGTGCCCCTTCCAGACCATGTTGCGCAGGTCGTCGTCCATGTCCTCGTCGGCGTTGTAGCCGACCACCTGGGTGCTCAGGCCGAGCTGCTTGCCGAGCGCCTGGGCGAGCTCGACGTCGATGCCCTTGCCCTGGTTCGAGTACGGCGCAAAGCCGTTGTAGACGGCAACCTTCAGCGTCCCGCGCTGGCGGATGTCGGCCAGGCCGTCGGCGCGCGCCGGCAGGCTGACGGCCAGCGCCGCAGCGCCGGCGGCGAGCAGGAAGCGGCGGCGGTCAGTCGGCACGGACGGTCTCCAGCCAGGCGCGGATGGTCCACATCGCCTCCTGGCTCAGGATGCCTTCGAACGGCGGCATGTAGACCCGGCCGTCGCGGGTGGCGCCCTTGCGGATGCGCTGCAGGAAGATTTCGTCGCCTTCCTGGCCTTCCGGCAGGTAGCGCAGGTCGGGGGCGATGCCGCCGGACACCGCTCCGAGGCCGTGGCAGCGGGCGCAGTTCTGGTTGAAGGCCGAGTCGCCGATGCGGATCGCCTCCTTGTCCTTCAGGTAGGGGTTCTTGGTCAGCCATTCCTTGCCGACCGGCTTCAGCGTCGAGGTGTCGACCGCCTGCGGAACCACGTCGCCGTGGGCGATGACGGCGCCGGCAGCCAGAGCGAGGGCGAGGGCGGAGAGGGCACGGAGAGGGGAGAATTTGCGAGCAGTCACCTGGGTCACCTTTGGTCATGGTTGATTTCGTCGAGCGATTCGCCGCGGGGCGTGTCGCCGTGGTGATGATCGAACAGCAAGGGCCGTGCCAAGTCTGGCCCGAAGGCGGAACCGGCCAGTCGGCCGCGGCTTCGCAAAGAACTATCTGTTTTTCTTATCGCACTATAAGCTGGCCCGGGATTTGCTGTAGTGCTGGGACAGTGGAGCAGTCATATTGCTGAAATATGTTTCGGCTGCTACATTTTGGAGCATATACGATAGTCCGGGTCTGAACCCGGCGGACAATCAGTACCGACGGAGGAGGAGACAAAATGCAGGTTCCGTTCAATACCGAAGCCCGTTCGGTCAGTCTTCAGGAAGCGCGGTCGCTGTACTTCGGTCGCGGCGAACTTCCGCAAGCCTTGCTCGACGATAATGTACTGCGTTCGTGGGAGCGCTGTCGTCAGGCCGGCCT
>SSSX01000616.1 GCA_015657735.1 Zoogloeaceae bacterium | reverse complement strand
GTCGTGGTCGTTCTTTCGCTGCTGTTCCGCAGCCAGGGCGGCGGGCAGGGGGCCAAGCCGCCGATCCTGCCGATGTTCCTGGTCGGCTTCGCGGCGCTGATCGTGATCAACAGCATGGGCTGGATACCCGGCCCGGTCGTGCAGGTCTTCTCCGGCTTGTCGCGCTGGTGTCTGGTGGTGGCCATTGCCGCGCTCGGCGTCAAGACCTCTTTCCAGCAACTGGCGGCCCTCGGCTGGCGTCCGGTGTTGATGCTGGTTGTCGATACCGTATTTCTGGCCGGCCTGATTCTGGGCGGACTCATGTTGCAGCGTTGAACCTTTCCGGAAAAGGAAAAGCAATGAACAAGATTGTCGAATGGTCGGAAATCGGCCCCCTGTTCCGGGATGGAATGAGCATCCTGTTCGGCGGTTTCATGGGGGTTGGCACCCCGTTGGGGCTGGTCGCCGCGCTGCATGAGAGCAAGGCGAGCCGACTGACGCTGATCGGCAACGATACGGCGGCCCCGACAACCGGGGTCGGGCCGCTGGTGGCGAGCGGGCAGGCCAGCAAGGTGATCGTCTCCCACATTGGTACCAATCCGATGACGGGCCGGAAAATGATCGCCGGCGAGATCGAGGTCGATCTGGTGCCGCAGGGCACGCTGATCGAACGCATCCGGTGCGGCGGCAGCGGCCTGGGCGGCGTGCTGACGCCGACCGGTGTCGGCACGGTGGTCGAGGAGGGCAAGCAGAAACTGACCGTCAACGGTCGCGACTACCTGCTCGAACTGCCGCTGCGCGCGGATATCGCCATCATCAAGGCGAAGCGCGCCGACCGCGCGGGCAACCTCGTCTACGAGCGGGCCGCCCGCAATTTCAATCCCATCATCGCCATGGCCGCCGACCTCGTCATCGCCGAGGTGGAGGAAGTGGTCGAGATCGGCGAGATCGACCCCGACATGGTCATGACGCCCGCCGCGCTGGTGGACAAAGTGGTCCTGTCCAAGGAGCTGTGATATGGAAGCAAAAGAACTGATCGCCCGGCGCGTCGCGCAGGAGCTGAAGGAAGGCTACATCGTCAATCTCGGCATCGGCCTGCCGACCATGGTGCCGAAATTCCTGCCGACCGATGTCCACATCACGCTGCAATCGGAAAACGGCTTTCTCGGCATGGGGCCGCTGGAAGGCGAACCGCAGCCGGGGGTGGTCAACGCCGGCGGCATTCCGTGCGGCCTGCTGCCCGGCGCGGCGATTTTCGACAGCCTGATGTCGTTTGCGCTGATTCGTGGCGGTCATGTCGATTTGACTGTCCTGGGCGGACTGCAGGTCGACCAGGAAGGCAATCTCGCCAACTGGATGGTGCCCGGCAAAATGGTGCCCGGCATGGGCGGCGCGATGGATCTGGTGAGCGGTGCGAAGAAAGTCGTGGTGGCGATGGAGCACTGCACCCGCGAGGGCGAGCCGCGCATCCTCAAGCGTTGCAATTTGCCGCTGACGGCCAAGGCGCGCGTGTCGATGATCGTTACCGAGCTGGCCGTTTTCACCATCGACGATGGCCAGCTTGTCCTGCAGGAAACGGCGCCGGGCATTTCGCTGGAGCAGGTGCGAGCGAGTACCGAGGCCGACTTCGTGCTCGCCGAGCAGTTTCATTCGATGTCGGTGGCGGCCTGAGCGGCCGGGATCAGCCAACGGGCCGACAAGTTCGGGCTGATCCCCGAGGCTAAATGCCCTCCACGCTTGCCGCTGCACGGACCAACTCGTCCCGGCTCAGCACAAAGTCGGTGTTGTTGCACAGCCGCTCCAGCGCCAGATCGATGAATCGTCGCACTCGCGCCGGCTGTGCCTGGCGGCTGCCGTAATAAATGAACAGCTGGTAGCTGTCGGTCATGTGTTCCGGCAGCACCGGCACCAGACGCCCGCTACGGATCAGGGACGCAGCCGTGGGGACGGCCAGCTGGGCGATGATTTCGCCGGCCAGGACGGCGCGCAGTTCGAGGATTTCGTCGTTGGTGCAGAAAGCCGGCCGCACGGGGTGCTGCTGGTCGCTGTCACCCACCCTCACGCGCCACGGGAGAACGCGCCCATCGTCGGCGCGACGAAAGGCGCTACAGCGGTGCGAGTCCAGCTCGTACAGATTCTTCGGCGTGCCGTATTTGCGCAAATAGCTGGGGGCGGCGCAAATCAATAGCTGCATGTGAAAGAGCGGGCGCGCAACCAGCCCTTCGTCCGGCGATGCCCCCAGGCGAAAGCCGACGTCCACGCGATCCTCGACCCAGTTGCCGAGACGGTCGTCCAGTTGAATGTCCGGCTGCACTTCGGGGTAGAGGCGGCAGTACTCATCGAGCAGCGGGCCGATGACCGCCTGCGATACCGAGCGCGGCCCGACGATGCGCAGCGGACCGGCGAGGTCTTCGCGGGTTTGCCGGACACTGCTGAGGGCCTGCTGCAGGCCGATCAGCGAGGGCTGGGCAGCCTCGAAAAAGCGCTGCCCTTCCTCGGTCAGCGACATGCGACGGGTCGTCCGGTGAAAGAGCCGCACCCCCAGATGCTGCTCCAGCTGTCCCAGCGCCTTGCTGGCGGCCTGCGGGGAAATCTGCTGCGCCGCCGCCGCCCTGCTGAGGCTGCCCAGCTCCACCGTGCGGATGAAGGTGGTGATCGAGCGGAGTTCATTGATCGGCATGAGTGGCCTTCCGACAGGCAATTAACATCGTTTGGTTGTAAATAATACAATTGATCCTGCACTAGTTTCGTGTCTATCACGCGACTAAAGTTCGTCCATCGTTCGTTCCACCGATCAATTTCCGGAGCACACACAGATGGACAACTTCACTTTCTTCAATCCGACCCGGGTCGAGTTCGGCAAGGGCAAGGAACAGTTCATCGGCCAGCATCTGGCCGACCACGGCATCAAAAAAGTGCTGCTCTGCTATGGCAGCGACCGCATCAAGCGTGACGGCCTGTTTGGCGTGGTCGGCAAGAGCCTGGACGAGCATGGCATCCAGTTCGTCGAATGCGGCGGCATCGTCAGCAACCCGGTTCTCTCGAAGGTGCGCGAGGCCATTGCGCTGGCCCGCGGGCAGCAGGTGGAGGCCATCCTCAGCGTGGGCGGCGGCTCCGTCCTCGACAGTTCCAAAGCCATCGCCGCCGGCGTGCGTTACGCCGGCGACGTCTGGGATCTGTTCATCGGCAAGGCCAGCATCGACGGGGCGCTGCCGGTTTTCGACATCCTCACGCTGGCCGCCACGGGCAGCGAAATGAACAACGGGGCGGTGGTCACCAACGAGGTCACCCAGGAAAAATTCGCCATCGGTTCGGTCCATACCTATCCCAAGGTCTCGATCGTCAATCCGGCCCTGATGAAAACCGTTTCGCGGGATTACCTGGTGTATTCGGCGGCCGACGTCATTGCCCATGCCATCGAAGGCTATTTCACCGCCACGGCGGAACCCCGCTTTCAGTCGCGCCTGGTCGAAGCCATCATCAACACGGTGATCGAAACCACCGAAACCCTGCTCGCCGATCCCGACGATTACGACGCCCGTGCCGAGTTTGCGTGGGCCTCGACGCAAGCCTTGAACGGCCTGATCTACGCGGGAATTTCCGGCTACAGCTATCCGAACCACATGATCGAGCATGCCCTCTCGGCGCTCTTCAACGTGCCTCACGGGGCCGGCCTGTCGGTCGTCATGCCGGCCTGGATGAAGTGGTACCACGGCCGCAATCCGGTCCAGTTCCAGCGTTTTGCCAAGTACGTGTTCGGCGTCGATAGCGCCGAGCAGGGCATTGCCGCGCTCGAAAAATGGTTCGACAGGATCGGCACGCCGACGCGCCTGTCGCAACTGGGCATCACCGAGGCCGATCTGCCGAAGACCATCGACAACGTGCTGGGCAACGCGGTGTATTTCGGCGTGGCCGAGATTTATACCCGCGAGGTGGTCACGACCATCCTGAAGAGCGCGCTCTGAACCGGCAGGAGAGTTCCCATGAAAACCTTGCTTGCGGCGTTGTCGACGGCCGGTCTGCTTGCCGGCAGTGCGCTGGCTGACGAAGCGCAGGGCGTGCAAGTCACCCGGGTCGGCACTCAGGCCTCGGCGGTCGGATCGGGCGCCTACTTTACCGGCACCGTGCGTATCGACGCGCCGTTCGCCGGCAGTGGCGCCGCCCGTATCGGCGGGGCCAGCGTCACCTTCGAGCCCGCTGCGCGCACCGCCTGGCATACCCACCCGCTGGGTCAGACCCTGATCGTGACAGCCGGTGCCGGCCGGGTTCAGCACTGGGGCGGTCCGGTACAGACGATCCGGGCCGGCGACACGGTCTGGATTCCGCCCGGCGTGAAGCACTGGCACGGCGCCTCGCCGACCGTCGCCATGACACACATCGCCATTGCCGAGGCCATGGACGGAAAAGTGGTCGAGTGGATGGAACAGGTCGGCGAGGCCCACTACACGACAACACCGGCGGCTGAATGACGGAAGGCGCCAGGAGAATGACGATGACGAAACGCAAACTGGGCCGCAGCGGCCTGGAAGTATCCGCCCAGGGCCTCGGCTGCATGGGGATGAGCATGGCCTACGGGCCGCCGGCCGACCGGCAGGACATGATCGCCCTGATCCGTCAGGCGGTGGAGTGGGGCGTGACCCTGTTCGACACCGCCGAAATCTACGGCCCCCACGTCAATGAAGAACTGCTGGGCGAAGCCCTGGCCCCGTTCAAGGGCGAGGTGGCCATTGCCACCAAATTCGGCATTCGCATGGAAGGGGGGCAGCAGGTTCAGGACAGCCGGCCCGAGCAGATCCGCCGCAGCGTCGAAGGCTCGCTGAAACGCCTGCGGGTCGACACCATCGACCTCTATTACCAGCACCGCGTCGATCCCGATGTCCCCATCGAAGACGTCGCCGGTGCGGTCAAACACCTGATCCAGGAGGGCAAGGTCAAGTATTTCGGAATGTCGGAAGCGGGCGTCAAAACCATCCGCCGCGCCCATGCCGTGCAGCCGCTGACGGCCGTGCAAAGCGAGTATTCGCTGTGGTGGCGCCGCCCGGAAGACGAACTGCTGCCGACGCTGGAAGAACTCGGCATCGGCTTCGTTCCGTTCAGCCCGCTGGGTAAAGGCTATCTGACCGGCAAGATCGACGAGAACACCCAATTCGAGAGTTCGGATTTCCGCAATATCGTTCCGCGCTTCAGCGCCGAGGCGCGCAAGGCGAATCGTTCGTTTGTCGATCTGCTGACCGGCATCGCGGTGGCGAAAGATGCGACGCCGGCGCAGATTGCGCTGGCCTGGCTGTTGGCGCGCAAGCCGTGGATCGTCCCGATTCCCGGCACGACCAAGCTCGGGCGCCTGGAAGAAAACCTGGGGGCAACCTGGGTCGAACTGCGGCCGGACGACCTCGCCCGCATCGACGCGGCCGCCGCCAACCTCCCCGTTCATGGCGCGCGTTACCCCGAAGCCCTGGAAAAGCGGACCGGGCTTTGAGCGTCGAACCACATCGACCGAGTGCCGCCGTGCCGGATGCGCCGCCCGCCAGCGGACTTCGGGTGCTCGCCATCCTGAGCGCCCTGATGTCGTTCGCGTCGATCTCGACCGACCTGTACCTGCCCGCGCTGCCGGCCATGGGCGAAGCGCTGCATGCCGATGCCGGCGCGGTCGAGCTGACCATCGCCGGCTATCTGATCGGCTTCAGTATCGGCCAACTCTTCTGGGGGCCGATCGGCGATCGCTACGGCCGGCGCCTGCCGATCACCCTGGGCCTGCTGCTGTTCATCGCCGGCTCGGCGGGCTGCGCGATGTCGTCCAGCGTGCCGACGATGATCGGCTGGCGCATGGTGCAGGCCATCGGGGCTTGCGCCAGCGTCGTCCTTTCCCGGGCCATGATCCGCGACCTCTACGCCGGCCATCAGGCGGCCCGGATGCTGTCGGTGCTGATGACCGCGATGGCGATCGCGCCGCTGATCGGGCCCACGGTGGGCGGCCTGATTCTGCAGGTGGCCTCATGGCACGCGATATTCTGGGTTCTGGTCGGCGTCGGCCTGCTCACCTTGTGGGCAGTGACCCTGCTGCCCGAAACCCTGCCGTTGGCGCGGCGCAATCCGCAGTCGATCCTGGCGGCCTTGCGCGGCTACGGACAATTGCTCCGGCAGCCTCGCCTTCTCGCCTATGCCGGTGCCGGCGGCAGTTTTTACGGCGCGATGTTCGCCTACGTGGCCGGAACGCCGGTTGCCTACATCTCCTACCACCATGTTTCCCCGCAACGCTATGGCCTTCTTTTTGCGCTCGGCATCGTCGGCATCATGGTCGCCAACCAGATCAACGCCCGCGTCGTCCGCCGCTTCGGCATCGATCGGCTGATCCGCTTCGGGGCCGTTCTGGCGAGCCTCGGCGGGATCGCCGCCGCCTTCAATGCGTGCTGCGGCTGGGGTGGGCTATGGGGCCTGGTCGGGCCGCTATTCCTGTTCGCATCGGCGACCGGCTTCATCGTGGCCAACGCGATTGTCGGTGCGCTCGATGGCTACCCGGAAAAAGCCGGTTCGGTATCCGCGCTGATCGGCGCGCTCCAGTACGGCACCGGAATCATCGGTTCGGCGTGTGTCGCCTATTTCGCCGATGGCTCGCCACTGCCCATGAGCCTGACCATCGCCGGCTTCTGTTTGGGGAGCCTGCTGTTTGCCTTCGGGCTCAAATCAAATCGCCCTCAGCTGGCCACTGCTGCTTGATTTCCGGTCTCGCCGGCCGCATCGATCAATAGATTGGATTGCCGCCGCCGTTTCGCGGCGCTCGCCCCCCGAGCTTCATTGACCCCCCCGGGCAGAGGGGGGTTTTGTTTTTGAAGCTGGGTCAATCTCGGTTCCGTGGTTTTTTAAAAAACAAGTGTGGGAAGCGTTCGATGGGCTTCGGGACGGTCATCCGCTCGGCGATCCCGTCGACCGGGATCGCTGCGCCTTCGGGCCGGAGCGGTCGCCTGCTCAATCCATGGCTTTCATCGTCACCGACGGTTACCGGATAGCGCCACGACATTGCATCGTGGCTGACCGGTTAGTTGCTGAAAGGAATTTTTGTGAATCATCCTGTGGTCAGTGTTGCCCGACGCGGCGATCTCGCCGTCGTCACGATCGACAGCCCGCCGGTCAATGCGCTTTCGGTGAACGTTCGC
>SSSX01000615.1 GCA_015657735.1 Zoogloeaceae bacterium | reverse complement strand
CATGACGCCGCGCACGTCCGGCAATGTCTTTACGTTCTTTGGGCTGTACGACGCGCCGGCCACCCTCGTCGGCACGATCTATCTGGTGCAGGACCCGGTGGACTACACCACCGGCTCGCGCCAGGCCTGGATCTACAACGCTGGCCAGCGCCGCGTCCGCCGTGCCCCTGACCTCGCCTACGACAACATCGATGACGGCACCGAGGGGATGCGCACGACCGACGACTACTGGGGCTTCCAGGGGGCGATGGATCGCTACGAATGGAAGCTGCTGGGCAAGAAGGAAGTCTATATCCCCTACAACTCCTACAAGCTCAACGACCCCAGCCTGAAATACGCCGACATGCTCGACAAGGGCACCTTGAAGCCCGATCTCCAGCGCTTCGAGCTGCACCGGGTGTGGGTCGTCGAGGCCACCCTCAAACCGGGCATGTCGCATGTGCTCTCGAAGCGGGTTTTTTACCTGGATGAGGACAGCCACACGATTGCCCTGGCGGATGGCTACGACGGTCGCGGCAATCTGTGGCGGAACTACACCTATCACCTGACCCAGGCCTATGACGCGGGTGTGATGTTCCAGGCCCCCTTCATCACCACCGATCTGGTGAACGGAAACTTCATCGTCACCGGCCTCAGCAACGAGCGCAAGCAGCCGGCCTACCAGTGGAACCGGAAAGGCAAGCAGGAGGAATTCACGATCGATGCCATCCGCCGTCGGGGCACGCGCTAAACCCCGGTGTCGATGTGTGGCGACAGAAATGTCGGTCGTCCGCCGGTCCCGACCGGCGTGGCGGGCGCATCGACCCTCATCCGGCGGTGCGCCCGGTCACGCCATGACCTGCGCACCCCCAACAGGAACTGATATCCCGTGAAAAACAATCTTCTTGCGCTGCTCGCTCCCCTGGTGCTGGCAGTGGCGTCCCCGCAGTCGTACGCCGAGGCCGGTTCCGGCGCGGCGCTGGAAATCAGGATCAAGGCCGACCGGACCACGCTCCTCGATCTGGCCCAGCGCGGTGCGCAGCTGGTGGCGGTGGGAGAGCGCGGTGTCGTACTGTTTTCAGGTGATGGCGGTCAGTCGTGGCGCAGCGTCCACGCGCCGACCGACCGTACCCTGACCTTGGTGCTCTTCGTGACCGACAAGGTTCTCATCGCGGCCGGCCACGGCGGCGTTCTGCTGCGCAGCGACGATGCCGGCGCAAACTGGAAAAAGGTCGCCATCGAGCAGATCGGGCACGACTCGATCCTGGGTCTGGTGGACCTGGGAAAGGGGCGGGTGGCGGCCTACGGCGCCTTCGGCATGTTTCTCGAGTCATCCGATCTTGGGGTGAGCTGGGTGCGTCACGCGGTGCTGAGCGATCAGTTTGATCGGCACATCTCGCAGATCGTCGTTGCCGACAACCGGCTGCTGTTGGTGGGCGAGTCTGGAACGCTGGCCGTCTCGCCGAACGGCGGAGAGAGCTGGACGTCGCTGACGACCGGCTACGAGGGTTCCT
>SSSX01000614.1 GCA_015657735.1 Zoogloeaceae bacterium | reverse complement strand
GGACAACCTCGCGTCTGGTACGGGAGATATAGAAGGTCAGGGACGATGTGACTCGGTGCAAACCGCTTTGCACCGGACCCGAGACTATAGCGATAATGGCGGAGCGGCACAAGGAAAATGTTGCGGCGCAAAAGAAAAGGGTGGCCGCCAACCGGTCTTGTGGCGGCCCGCTCCGGTTTCCTTCACTCTTGACCAGGGATTCAGCATGCGTTTCGACAACAGCCGGGAAAGCGACAACGTCGAGGACCGGCGCGGTAGCGGCGGTGGCGGCCTGCCGGTCGGCGGGCGCGGGATCGGCATCGGCACGATCGTGCTGGCGCTGGTGGCGATGTATTTCGGCGTCGATCCGAGCGTGGTGCTGAACCAGGCGGCCCAGGCGCCGGCACCGGTGTCGCGTCCGGCCGGGCCGCCGGCCAACGATGCGGAGTCGAAGTTCGTCCGCCACGTGCTGGCCGAAACCGAGGACACCTGGAAGCAGCTGTTCCAGGCCGGCGGCAGGCAGTACGTGGAGCCGACGCTGGTGCTGTTCTCCGGCGCCACGCGTACGGCGTGCGGCGTGGGTCAGGCGGCGATGGGGCCGTTCTACTGTCCGGCCGACCAGAAGGTGTACATCGACCTGAGCTTCTACCAGGAGCTGAAGAGCCGTTTCCACGCGCCGGGCGATTTCGCCCAGGCCTACGTGATCGCCCACGAGGTCGGCCATCATGTGCAGAACCTGCTCGGCATCTCCGCGAAGGTGCAGGCGGCGCGGGAACGGGCCGGCGAGCGGGAGGCCAATGCGCTGTCGGTGCGTCTCGAACTGCAGGCCGACTGCCTGGCCGGGGTGTGGGCGAAGAATGCCGATCAGGCCCGCGGCATCCTCGAGGCCGGCGACGTCGATGAGGCCCTGCGCGCCGCCACGGCGATCGGCGACGACACGCTGCAGAAGCAGGCGCAGGGTTACGCGGTGCCCGACAGCTTCACCCACGGCTCGGCCGAGCAGCGCGTGCGGTGGTTCCGCCGCGGCATGGAGTCGGGTCAGCTGACGGCCTGCAACACCTTTCAGGCGAAGGGGCTGTAGCCGTCAGTCCGCCTGCCGGGCTCAGCCGGCCAGCCGCGCAAAGGCGTCGACGACTTCCGGCGGAGCCTGCACCAGCTCAATCAGCACGCCTTCGCCGCCGATCGGGAATTCGTCGTTGCCCTTCGGGTGCAGGAAGGTGATGTCGAAACCGGCCGCGCCCTTGCGGATGCCGCCCGGTGCAAAGCGCACGCCGTTGGCGGACAGCCATTCGACACACTTGGGCAGATCGTCCACCCACAGGCCGACGTGGTTGAGCGGCGTGGCGTGGACGGCGGGTTTCTTCTCCGGGTCGAGGGGCTGCATCAGGTCCACCTCGACCTTGAACGGGCCCTGGCCCATGGCGGTGATGTCCTCGTCGACGTTCTCGCGTTCGGAGACGAAGTTGCCGGTGACTTCGAGGCCGAACATGTCGACCCACAGGGTGCGCAGACGGTCTTTCGACGGGCCGCCGATGGCGATCTGCTGAATGCCGAGAATCTTGAATGGTCTGGTCATGGTTTTTTCTCCCTGGTAAAGAACGACGATTCTACTGGGGGCGAAGGCGGACGAGGAAGGGCGGGCCGACAAACAGGTGCCCGCCCTTCCGGTGTCGGCCCGTGAGCGCCTAGCGCCGGTCGAGCACCGCGTCGATCGCGTCCCGCAGCTGCCGCCCGGCCTCGGCGGCGTCCCACACGGGTTCGCCCTGGCGCCAGGCGATGTAGCCGTCGGGGCGCACCAGCAGCGCACCGGCCTCGTGGGTCTCGCGCACGCGCTGCCAGGCGCAGTACGGGTCGAAGGTGCCGTCGCTGCCGCTGACCACGATGCGCAGGAAATCCAGCTCCAGGGCCCGCGCGGCCTGTACCCAGGCCTGACCGGCGATGCCGGTGACCAGCGAGAACTTGCCCTTGCCGGTCACGTCCAGCGTCGACAGCTTCCTGCCGCGCCGGTCCACCAGCCAGGCGTGGGGAATCTTGGCGCCCGGTCGGGTGGTGGCCTGCAGGTAGAGCTGGGGGTCGCGCTGCCAGCGCTCCTCGCCGGCGCGGGTATCCGGAATCACGGCGGCCGACACGTAGCGCTGGTTCATCTCGACGCCCTGGGCGTTGAACTCGGTGTTCTTGAGTTCCAGCGCCGCCTGGGCCGCCTCCCGCGCCTTGACGCCTTCGGGGCCGGGGGCCTTGAAGCGGGCGATCCCGGCTTCCACCGGGTTGTCGGCCCCGTCGACCCGGAACACCGCCTTGATCGGCGCGTAGTCGAGCCGCGACTGGTTGGCGCGCGCGACGATCTGCCGGCCCACCGGCGCCCGTTCGTCGGAGTAGGTGTCGAGCAGGCGCGGCCCGGCGTGCCCCTTGACCACGTAGGCGAGCTTCCAGGCCAGGTTGAAGGCGTCCTGCACGCAGGTGTTGAGGCCCAGGCCGCTGGAGGGCGGGTGGCGATGCACCGCGTCACCGGCGCAGAACACGCGGCCTGTCGAGTACCGGGGGGCGTG
>SSSX01000613.1 GCA_015657735.1 Zoogloeaceae bacterium | reverse complement strand
GAGCGCTCGGCCTCCAGCAGATCGAACACGATCACCGCCCCGTCGGCAAACCGGCCGGAGCGGTAACCCTCCATCGCCTTGCGGTTGGCGTAGAGGTGATGGATGCCGCCGAACGCGTCGTACAGGGGGTGTCCCTGCTCGATGACCATGCTCTTCACGTGGTGCCAGTCGCGGTAGCCGGCGGGATACGCAACGCCGGCATCGGCCGCGGACACCACCGCAGGCATCGCAGCAATCAGGGTCAGGGCAATCAACTGTCGTTTCATCACGGACTCCTCGTCGGGGTGGCTCGGCGGCGGCGGACGGGCTCCGCCGCAGGTTATGTATCGACTCGATACATAACAAGCCTAGTACGCGCATCCGCGCCTTGTCAAGCAATGCATCGAGGCGATACATTGCCTCCATGAACCCCACATCCCTGCTGCTGGAGCGCCTGGGCGCGCTGATCCAGCAATCCGTACGCGACGACGCCGCCCGCCACGGCTTGCTGCCCATTCACGTGCAGGTGCTGCATTACCTCAGTCAGGCCAACAGCTACAGCGACCTGCCGATCGCCATTGCCGACTACTTCGGCATCACCCGCGGAACGGTTTCGCAGACGCTCGCGGTGCTGGAGCGCAAGGGGCTGGTGGCGAAGACGCCGGACGCCCGCCACGGCAAGCGCGTGCACCTCGGGCTGACGCCGGCCGGCGCGGCCGTTCTGGAGAACAGCTGGGCTGAGCGCGTGGACAGCGCGCTGGGCACCCTGCCGCTGGATGCAGCGCTGCTCGGCGACGCGCTGCGCGGGCTGCTCGTCGCCCTGCAGCGGATAAACGGCCAGCACGCCTTCGGCGTCTGCCGGCAATGCGCGCACTTCCGGAGGGAGCCCGAGGGCGCGCGCTGCGGCCTCACCGGCGAGCCGCTGGCCAGCGCGCAAACCGTGCGCATCTGCCGTGAATGGAGCGCGCAGCCGGCAGCCCCGGCCGCCGGCCCGGCCGGCGACGAGCACCCCGCTTAGGCGTCGGCGTCGGCCTCCGGCTCGTCGCGGAAGCTGCTGGCGATACCGGCGAAATCGCCGGCGATCTGCTGCAGCGCATCCACGATGTCCGG
>SSSX01000612.1 GCA_015657735.1 Zoogloeaceae bacterium | reverse complement strand
GCGCAGGCGGCATCGTTGGCGGCGACGATGCCGCCGTCCGGCCGGCAGCACAGCAGCGGCTGCGGACCGTGAACGAACAGGGCCGACTCGAGGTAGGGCGACGGCGCGGGGCGCATGGACGGAAGGCTCCGGTCTGCTGCAACAGGCATGGCTGCCGAATCGATGGGATGAATTACGGCGCAGCCCGGCAAAAGTTTGACGAAAATCACAGGTTTTCGTGCGCGGCGCGGAGGCCGGCAAAGTGCCCGGAACGCAGCAAGAGTGCGCGATGTTCGATCCGGATTGTGCGCTTATCGCGCCATTGCGGTCGCGCGCGGCGTTGGGGGTGGCGCCGGCTGGATAACATCCACCGCTTCCAATGACCATCAGCGAGCGGAACATGATCGGGTCAAGCGTGCCGGCCGGCGGTCGGCGAAGCATCGCCGCCGGGCGCCGGAGGGGCTGACGATGCTGGAAATCCTCGGCGTCGCGGCACCGGTCTTCGTGATCATCGCGGTCGGTTTCGGGGCGGTGCGCAGCGGCCTCGTGCCGGCCGGCTGGCTGACCGCGCTGGGCGGCTTCGTGGTCCGTCTGGCCCTGCCGGTGCTGCTGTTCAAATCGTTGTCGCAGCGCTCGCTGGCGGAGGTGATGAACCTGCGCTATCTGGCGGCCTATGCGCTGGGCGCGCTGGCGACGCTGGCGCTCGGCCTGCTGTGGGCGCGCCTGCTGCGCCGGCAGCCGCTGGAGCGGTCGGCACTGATGGCGCTCGGCATGGCCTGCGCCAACAGCGGCTACGTGGGCTACCCGATCGCGCTGCAGGTGATCGGCCCGGTGGCCACCGTCGCGCTGGCGCTGGCGATGGTCGTCGAGAACCTGCTGATGATTCCGCTGTGCCTGGCGCTGGCCGACAGCGGCGGCGCGGCCCACGAACCTTTCCACCGCAGCTTTGGCCGCGCGCTGGCGCGCCTGCGCCACAATCCGATCATCATCGCGATGGTGGCCGGTCTGGCCTTCACGATTTCCGGCCTGGCCCTGCCGGTGCCGCTGGCGCGGGCGGTGGACATGGTGGCGGCGGCGTCGGCGCCGGTGGCGTTGTTCTACATTGGCGGAATTCTGGTCGGCCTGCCGCTGCGCGGCATGTTTGCCGACATGGGGGCGGTGACCTTCGGCAAGCTGGTGCTGCATCCGCTGATGGTCTTCGCGGCGCTGCTGCTGCTCGGGCCGGTCGATCCGCTGCTGGCGACCGGCGCGGTGCTGCTGGCCTGTGCGCCGATGCCCAGCGTCTACCCGATCTTCGGCCAGAAGCACGGCATGCAGGGTTTCTGCGCGGCGACGCTGGTGGTCGGGACGGTGATTTCGTTCCCGACGATCAGCGCGGCGATCTGGCTGCTGCGCGGCGCCGGGTAGCGCCGCGTTTCAGCTCGAGCAGCTCACCGCCAGTCCGGCCGCCCAGTCGGGCGGCGGGGCGGCGAAGCGTTCGAAGGCCGGCTGTTCGGCGAAGGGCTGCGACAGGCAGGCGAGCACGGCCTCGACCTCGCTGAAATTGCCGCCGCGGGCGGCGCGGATCGCCGCTTCGGCGATCCAGTTGCGCAGCACATATTTGGGATTGACGGACTGCATCGCGGCCTGCCGTTCGGCGTCGGGCCGGCCTTCGGCGCCGAGGCGCGCGCGCCACACGGCGAGCCAGGCGTCGAGCGCGTCGCGGTCGATGGCGAGGTCGCGCAGCGGAGCGTCGACGGCCGGCCGCAGGGCTTCGTCGACGGCCGCCGGCAGGCTGCCGAGGCGGCGGAAGAACTGGGTGAAATCGAGGTGCTGGCGCTGCAGCAGATCGAAGGTGTCGGCGACGAAATCCTCGTCGCCGGGCAGCGCGCGGGCGAGGCCGAGCTTGGCGCGGAGCAGGTCCATGAAGTCGGCCTCGAAGGTCGGCGCGTAGCTCTCCTCGAGGATCGCCTGGATGTCTTCGGGCTCGCCGATCAGCGCGGCCAGCGCGTGACCGAGGGCGTAGAGGTTCCAGTGGCCGATCTGCGGCTGCGAGCGGTAGCTGTAGCGGCCGTGGTCGTCGGAGTGGTTGCAGATGTGGCCGGCGTCGAAGGCGTCCATGAAGCCGAAGGGGCCGTAATCGAGGGTCAGGCCGAGGATCGACATGTTGTCGGTGTTCATCACGCCGTGCATGAAGCCGACCGCCTGCCAGCGGGCGATGAGCGCGGCGGTGCGCCGGGCGACGTCGGCGAGCAGCGCGGCGTAGGGGTTGGCGGCGTCGCGGCAGGCGGGGCGGAAGCGGTCGATGACGTAGTCGGCGAGCTGGCGCAGTTCGTCCGGCCGGTTGCGCGACGCCCAGTGTTCGAAAGAGCCGAAGCGGATGAAGCTCGGCGCCAGCCGGGTGACGACGGCCGCGGTTTCCATCATCTCGCGGCGCACCGGGGCGTTCGAGCCGACCACGCACAGCGCGCGGGTGGTGGGGATGCCGAGGGCGGCCATCGCCTCCGAGCAGAGGAATTCGCGGATGCTCGAGCGCAGTACCGCGCGGCCGTCGGCAAAGCGCGAATACGGCGTCTGGCCGGCGCCCTTCAACTGAATCTCCCATCCCGAGCCGGCGGCGGCAACCTCGCCGAGCAGGTGCGCCCGCCCGTCGCCGAGCTGCCCGGCCCACACGCCGAACTGGTGGCCGGAATACACCGCCGCCAGCGGTTCGCTGCCGGGCAGCAGGCGGTTGCCGGCAAAGGCCTGGGCGAATTCGGGGCGGGCGATTTCGGCCGCGTCGAGGCCGATCAGGGCAGCCGCGGCCGGGCTGGCGGCGACGAGGTAGGGATCGGGCAGCGGCGCCGGCGGCAGGCGCGTGTAGAACGCCTCCGGCAGGCGGGCGAAGGCATTGTCGAAGGGCAGGGTTTCGAGGGTCGGCATGGAATCGGGGAAGGAAGTCGGAGGCGCGGCGCGGCCCGCTCCGGTCGGACCGGCGCGCCGCAGCCTGGTTCCGCGGCGAGGGCGAATGTTGGCGTTGCGTGACACCGGTCCGGAACCGGCGGGCCGCTGCAATGGCTGCTTCGATGGCCGGGGCGGCCATCGCGAGCTACAACCGGAGCCTCGTTTCCAACGCCAGCCGGAGTTTGCGGGCGCCGGGTCGCTTCAGTCGTCGGCGGCCCGGCGCGGGATGCGGATCTCGAATTCGGCGCCGCCGTCCGGGTGGTTGCGGGCGGAGATCGCGCCGTGGTGACCACGGATGATTTCCTGCGTGATGGCGAGGCCGAGGCCGGTGCCGCCGGCGCCGGTCTTGGTGGCGCTGCTCTGGATGAACTTGTCGAAGATGTGCGCTTCCTCGCCGGGCGGGATGCCGACTCCTTCGTCGCGGACGACCAGCGCCAGGGCTTCGCGGCGGCCGATCATGGCGTCGTGCAGGCCGATGGTGATCGTGCTTCCGGTGGGGGAAAACTTGATCGCGTTGGACAGCAGGTTCTGGACGACGTGCTGGAGTCGCTGGGTGTCGATGTGCGCGACGGTGCTGGCAGTGCGGGTTTCGATGGTGAGATGCAGGTTGTGCTGGGCGATCAGCGCGGCGAGGTCGGCCTGCACGCGGCCGACGACGACCGCGACGTCGGCCTGGCGCAGCGTGAACTCGATCCGCCGGGCTTCGAGCTTGGCGAGGTCGAGGAGGTCGTTGACGAGGGCGGCGAGGCGGCTGCCGCTCTGGTGGATGCGCTCGAAGTAGCCGACGATCTTTTCGGTCGGCGCCTGTCCGCTGCGGGTTTCGCCGAGGCGCGCGTAGGACAGGATGCCGTGCAGCGGCGTGCGGAACTCGTGGGACATGTTGGCGAGGAACTCGCTTTTCAGCTGGTTGGCGCGTTCGGCGGTTTCCTTGGCGCGGACCAGGTCGGCGGTCTGGGCGGCGACGAGTTCGGAGAGGTGGTCGCGGTGCTCCAGCAGTTCGGCTTCGATGAGCTTGCGGGCGGAGATGTCCTTGCTGGTGCCGCGGTAGCCGAGGAAGTGGCCGTCGGCCGACAGCACCGGCCGCCCGGAGACGCTGACCCAGGTCAGGCCGGCGATGGTGGCCTGGCGGTATTCGAAGTCGCGGAACTCCTGCCGGGCGGCGACGGCGTCGCGGTAGGCGGCCCACCTGGCGTCGGCGAGTTCCTCCGGCAGCGCGAATTCCTCGCGCCGGCGGCCGCGCAGCATGTCGATCATCGGCTGGCCTTTCGGGCCCTGACCCATGTAGGTCGTGAAGCGCATGTCGGCGTCGGTTTCCCAGTACCAATCGGAGGACACCGACGAGAAGTCGCGGAAGTGTTGCTCGCTCTCCCGCAGGGCTTCTTCGCGGGCGCGCAGCGCGGTGATGTCGGAGCCGACGATGACGACCCCGTCGAGCTGGCCGCTGCATTCGTAGAGCGGCGTGGCGCGCAGCATGTAGTGGCGCGTGGCGGCGTTGGGCTGCTGGCTGCGGATGCAGGTTTCCATCTCGATGCCGCCCTTTTGCAGGATGGTGCGGAACAGCACGCTGCCGGCGGCGAAGTCGGGCGACGCGGCCTGCAGTTGCGCCAGGGTTTCGTCGGCGAGGAGGCTGTCCGGCGAGCGGCCGACCAGGCTGTCGGGGTCGATGCCGAGCTTGCGCTGCACGGCGGCGTTGGTCTGGCTGATCCGCCCGACGCGATCGACCACCAGCAGCAGGCTGTCCATGGTGTCCATCACGTTGGTGACGAAGGCGCTCAGATGGGCCTGCTCGGCGTTGCGCTGCTTGAGCAGCGTGGATTGGGTGCTGACTTCGGCCATCATCGCGTCCATCGTCGCGGTGACCGCCGACACCTGCTGGGCGAGGGCCGCGTTGGCCTCGCGCAGGGCGTCGACTTCGGCGCTGAGCCGGGCGTTCTGATGCAGCACTTCGAGCTGGCTGGCGGTGTCCGCGGTGAGGTGGTCGGCGGTGTTCATGGGCGCGCCTCCCCGCGCTGCCCGGCGTTCGCCGGCAGCAGGTGCAGCAGACTGCCGACGCTGCTGCACGCGCCGGTTTGAAGCCAGAGCAGGGTTGCCATCGTGGGACTCCGCCGGACGGATGGCCTGCGCATGCCGGCGCCGGCCATCGGATTTCGGGGCGGCCGGACGCTGGAAGGCGTCGGGTCGCATCCTTCGGGTTTACGTCAAACGGTGGGCCAGGTTGAGGAAAACCTGACGAAAAAGTCGAATCGCCGGAACAAAGTCACGATCCGCCGGCCGGCGTCAGGCGTTGGCGAGCGGCGCCAGATCGGCCAGTTCGGCGTCGCTGAAGAGGCGCGAGGCGGTGACGAAGGCGCGGCCCCTGCCGCAATCGAGCGAGAAGTCGCCGCCGTTGCCGGGCCGTACGTCGAGGGTGAGCTGCGAGTTTTCGTAATACTGGAATTCCTGATGGCCGAGGTAGAAGTCGGCGCCGCCGACCTGGCCGAGGAGGAGCATGGTCTGGCCGGGGACGATTTCGCCGACCTTGTAGCAGTTGGGCACGCTGCCGTCGCAGCAGCCGCCGGAGAGCAGGAACATCAGCGGGCCGAATTCGGCGCGCAGTTCGTCGATAAAGGCGAGGGCAGCGTCGGTGGCGACGATGCGCGGAGTGGTCATGGCGGGCCTCCAAAAAAAAAGCGGGGCAGGATAACCCGCCCCGCAACACCTTGCCTTACAACAGGGACGACACGAACTTCAGAATCAGAAGAAGCCCAGCTTGTTGGGGCTGTAGCTGACCAGCAGGTTCTTGGTCTGCTGGTAGTGGTCGAGCATGACCTTGTGGGTTTCACGGCCGATGCCGGATTCCTTGTAGCCGCCGAAGGCAGCGTGGGCCGGGTAGGCGTGGTAGCAGTTGGTCCATACGCGGCCGGCCTTGATGTTGCGGCCCATGCGGAAGGCACGGGCGCCGTCGCGGCTCCACACGCCGGCGCCGAGGCCATAGACGGTGTCGTTGGCGATGGCGAGGGCTTCGGCTTCGTCCTTGAAGGTGGTCACGGCCAGCACCGGCCCGAAAATCTCTTCCTGGAAGATGCGCATCTTGTTGTGGCCCTTGAACAGGGTCGGCTGGACGTAGTAGCCGCCGGACAGGTCGCCGCCGAGGTGGGCCTGTTCGCCACCGACGAGCACCTGGGCGCCTTCGCCCTTGCCGATTTCCAGGTAAGCCTTGATCTTGCTGAGCTGGTCGGCGGAAGCCTGGGCGCCGATCATGGTGTCGGTGTCCAGCGGGCTGCCCTGCTTGATCAGCTTGACGCGGCCGACGGCACGTTCGATGAACTTGTCGTAGATCGATTCCTGGATCAGCGCGCGGGACGGGCAGGTGCACACTTCGCCCTGGTTGAAGGCGAACAGCACCAGGCCTTCGACGGCCTTGTCGAAGAACTCGTCGTCAGCGGCGGCGATGTCTTCGAAGAACACGTTGGGCGACTTGCCGCCCAGTTCCAGGGTGGCGGGGATCAGGCTGGTGGCGGCGGCCTGGGCGATCACGCGGCCGGTGGCGGTGGAGCCGGTGAAGGCGATCTTGGCGATGCGCTTGCTGGTGGCCAGCGGCATGCCGGCTTCGCGGCCAAAACCGTTGACGATGTTGAGCACGCCCGGGGGCAGCAGGTCGGCGATCAGCTCGGCCAGCACCAGGATCGAGACCGGGGTGGATTCGGCGGGCTTGAGCACCACGCAGTTGCCGGCGCCGATGGCGGGGGCCAGCTTCCAGGCGGCCATCAGGATCGGGAAGTTCCAGGGGATGATCTGGCCGACCACGCCGAGCGGCTCGTGGAAGTGGTAGGCGACGGTGTTCTCGTCGATCTCGGACAGCGAGCCTTCCTGCGAACGCAGGCAGCCGGCGAAGTAGCGGAAGTGGTCGACGGCCAGCGGGATGTCGGCGTTCAGGGTTTCGCGGATCGGCTTGCCGTTGTCGACGGTCTCGGCGTAGGCCAGCAGTTCGAGGTTGGCTTCGAGGCGGTCGGCGATCTTCAGCAGCAGGTTGGCGCGCTCGGCGGCCGGCGTGCGGCCGAACTTGTCGGCGATGGCGTGAGCGGCGTCGAGCGCCAGTTCGATGTCCTCGGCGGTGGAGCGGGCAGCCTTGGTGTAGGGCTTGCCGGTGATCGGGGTGATGACGTCGAAGTACTCGCCCTTGACCGGGGCAACCCACTTGCCGCCGATGAAGTTGTCGTACTTGGACTTGTATTGGACCTTGGCGTCGGCAGAGCCGGGAAGTGCGTACAGCATGAATGTCTCCTCCTGGATTTAGATCGAAAACGCCTGGGGCAGCGTTGCTCTCTATTCAGCAGGGCTCATGCCAGGCCGCGATCAACTCTGTTGATGGGGCCAAATTTCTTTTTTATCAGTGGCTTGGTTTTGGTGCTCCGTTTTTGTGCGGCGCCGCAAGCATGCTCGACGGGTGTCTCGAAACGGGACAGGTGCTCCATGCAAAGTGCACGCTGGAGCACCTGCCGGCCGGTGGCGGTCGGCGCGCCGCGCTCCGCTTCAGGCGATCCGGAAGCGCCCGGAGAGATCCTCGAGGGTGTGGGCGAGGTCGAGCAGGTCGTTGGCCGACCGGGTGAGGCCGGCGGCGCTGGCGGCGTTGGATTCCGAGGTGCTGGCAATCAGCTCGACCCGCCGGGCGATGTCGCGGGCGGCGCTGGATTGTTCG
>SSSX01000611.1 GCA_015657735.1 Zoogloeaceae bacterium | reverse complement strand
GCTACATCAGGAAGATCGTCGCCAGCCCCAGGAAGATGAAGAAGCCGCCCGAGTCGGTGACGGCGGTGATGATGACGCTGGAGCCGACCGCCGGGTCCTGCCCGAGGCGGTTGCGGATCATCGGCGCCATCACGCCGACCAGCGCGGCGAGCAGCAGGTTCAGCGTCATCGCGGCGGTCATCACCGCGCCGAGCTTGCCGCTGCCGTAGAGAATCCACGCCAGCACGCCGAGCAGGCCGCCCCACACCAGGCCGTTGATCAGCGCGACGCCCATTTCCTTTTTCAGCAGGCGGGTCAGTGCGTCGTCCTGGACCTGGCCCATGGCGATGCCGCGGACGATCATCGTGATCGTCTGGTTGCCCGAGTTGCCGCCGATGCCGGCGACGATCGGCATCAGCGCGGCCAGCGCCACCAGCTTTTCGATGGAACCTTCGAAGGCGCCGATCACGCGGCTGGCGATGAAGGCGGTGACGAGGTTGACCGCCAGCCACGACCAGCGGTTCTTCACCGAATCCCACACCGGCGCGAAGATGTCCTCGCCTTCCTTCAGGCCGGCCTGGTTGAGCAGTTCGTTCTCGGCGTCCTCGCGGATGAAGTCCACCACCGTGGCGACGGTGACGCGGCCGACCAGTTTGCGGTGGTAATCGACGACCGGCGCCGACACGAGGTCGTAGCGCTCGAAGGCCTGGGCGGCGGTTTCGGCCTGGTCGGCGGGTTCGAGGGTCAGGGTGTCGGTGAGCATGATCTCGCTCACCTCGGTTTCCGGGTCGTTCACCAGCAGCCGGTCGAGCGGCAGCACGCCGCGCAGGTGTTCGTCGCGATCGACGACGAAGAGCTGGTCGGTGTTGTCGGGCAGGGCTTCGAAGAGGCGCAGGTAGCGCAGCACGACTTCGAGGGTCACGTCCTCGCGCACGGTGACCATCTCGAAATCCATCAGCGCGCCGACGGAGTCCTCGGGGTAGGACATCGCGGCGCGCAGCTGCTCGCGCTCCTCGGGGTCGAGGCCGCGATAGACGGCCTCCATGACCTCGTGGGGCAGGTCGGGCGCCAGGTCGGCCAGTTCGTCGGCGTCGAGCTGTTCGGCGGCGGCCCGCAGCGAGGCCGGGTCCATCGACTCGATGAGCGATTCCCGCACCGCGTCGGCGACTTCGAGGAGGATTTCGCCGTCCCGCTCGGCCTTGACCAGATCCCAGACGAAGAGACGGTCTTCGAGCGGCAGCGCCTCGAGGATGTGGGCGACGTCGGCCGAGTGCAGGCTGTCGAGCTTGTGGGTGAGTTCCTGGACGTGCTGCTTGTGGACCAGGTTTTCGACCAGATCATGCTTGGGCATGTCCTGCCGGTGGACGAGGTCCTCCACCAGCTTGTGGCGGGCAAGCAGGTGCTGGACCTCGCGCAGGTGGCTGTCGAGGTCGTCGTGGTGCTGGAGGTCGTCGGTTTCGGCCATGGCGAGGCATCCCGTGGGCGGCGGGGCGCCGGGGCGGCGCGCAGGCTGCGGATTCTACGGCCTTTGCTGCGCCGCGGCGACCGGGAAATGCGGGACTTTGGGTGGCTGTTCCGTCACGGCCAGGCGCGCGCGCCGAACATCATCCGCTTGGCGACGAAGTGGCGCGCCGGCGGCAGCAGGTCGAGGGCCAGCAGGCCGGCGCCGCGGGCGTGGGCGAGGGGCGCGACGGCGTTGCTGAAGAGGCGCACGAGGCCGTCGGTGAAGCGGATCGTGCCGCTGCGGTCGACGCGGCGCTGGCGGGCGTAGGCGGCGAGGGTGGCGGCCGCGCCGGGATCGCCGCCGGCGCGCAGCAGGACCTGGGCGCAGGCCCACACGTCGCGCAGGGCCAGGTTGTAGCCCTGGCCGGCCACCGGGTGCAGGGTCTGGGCGGCGTTGCCGAGCCACACCGTGCGCTGGCCGACCGGATCGGGGCGGTAGCGCAGGCGCAGCGGAAAG
>SSSX01000086.1 GCA_015657735.1 Zoogloeaceae bacterium | reverse complement strand
GACGTAGTCCAGCGCGTCCTTGCGGCGTTCGCCGATCAGCTCGTCGCGGCCGATGTTGGCATCGCCGGTATCGAGCGGCAGTTCGCCCTGCAGGAATTCGGTGAGCGCGTCGCACAGGGCCAGCTTGTTGTGCGTCGACAGCTCGATGTTGATGCGCTCGATGCCGTCGCAGTAATCGCCCATGCGCGGCAGCGGGATCACCACGTCCTCGTTCACCTTGAAGGCGTTGGTGTGGCGCGAGATGGCGGCGGTGCGCGAACGGTCGAGCCAGAACTTCTTGCGCTGCTCGGGGCTGACGGCGATGAAGCCTTCGGCGCCGCGGGTGTTGGTCATGCGGATCACGTCCGACACGGCGCCCATCACCGCCGCCTCGTCGTGGCCGACGATGTCGCCGATCAGCACCATCTTGGGCCGGCCGTGGCGTTTCGCCTTGGTGGTGTAGCCGACCGCGCGCACGTAGCGCTCGTCGAGGTGCTCGAGGCCGGCGAGCTGCAGGCCGGCGGCCTGACCGGCGCCGCCCGGCTTGAAGTAGTCGGTGATCTCGATGATCGCCGGCACCGCTTCGCGCACCTGGCCGAAGAATTCGAGGCACACGGTGCGGGTCACCGGCGGCATCTTGTGGAGCACCCAGCGGGCGGCGACGATCAGGCCGTCGGTGCCTTCCTTCTGCACGCCCGGCACGCCGCCGAGGAACTTGTCGGTGACGTCCTTGCCCAGGCCCTCCTTGCGGCACGCCGCGCCGGGCATGGTCAGGGTTTCTTCCGACAGGAGCTTGTAGCTCCTGGCGTCGAAGCGGCGCAGGCGGAACTCGACGGTTTGCTGGTCGTGGATCTTGCCGAAGTTGTGGTTGACGCGATCGACCTCGAGCCAGTTGCCGTCCGGCGTGACCATCTTCCACCACGCCAGGTTGTCCAGCGCGGTGCCCCACAGCACGGCCTTCTTGCCGCCGGCGTTCATCGCGATGTTGCCGCCGATGCACGAGGCGCTGGCCGAGGTCGGGTCCACCGCAAAAACGCGGCCGGCCGCAGCGGCGGCTTCGGCGACGCGCTCGGTGACCACGCCGGCGCCGGTGCGGATCGTCGCGTACGGTTGCAGCGCCGACCCGCCGGGGCCGGGCAGCGCGATCTCCTCGACCATGCCCATCGAGATCAGCTTCTCGGTGTTGATGACCACCGAACGGGCGTCGAGCGGCACCGCGCCGCCGGTGTAGCCGGTGCCGCCGCCGCGCGGGATGATGGTCAGACCGAGCTCGATGCAGCTCTTCACGAGCGGCGCCATCTCCTCCTCGGTGTCCGGGTAGAGGACGACGAAGGGGTACTCGACGCGCCAGTCGGTGGCGTCGGTGACGTGCGAAACCCGGGCGTGGCCGTCGAAGCAGATGTTGTCGCGGCGCGTGTGGCGGGCCAGTTCGTGCTTGACGCGCTTGCGCAGATCCCAGGTTTCCTCGAAGAAGCTCTTGAAGCGGTCGACCGCGGCATAGGCGGCCACCACCAGGCTGGCCACCTTGGCGCTGCGCTCCGGATCTTCGCCGCTGGCTTCCTCGCGGCGCTTCTCGACCTCGTGCAGACGGTGGCGCAGGGCCTCGACCAGCGCGCCGCGGCGGTCGCGGTTGGCGAGCAGATCGTCCTGCAGGTAGGGATTGCGCTGCACCACCCACACGTCTCCCAGCACCTCGTAGAGCATCCGCGCCGAGCGGCCGGTGACGCGTTCGGCGCGCAGGGAATCGAGTGTCTTCCAGGCATCGGCGCCGAGCAGGCGGATGACGATCTCGCGGTCGGAGAACGAGGTGTAGTTGTAGGGGATTTCGCGCAGGCGTTGAGTCATCGTGGCACGGAAAATAAGCGGCGAACAACCTGCCATTTTAGCCGAGGGCGGATAGCTGTCCAGAAAAACAAGCCCTTACCGCCGGCAGGGACGATTGCTCGGGCTGTTGCCGGATAAGACCGGTTGCACCGCAAAAAGTTGTTGCCGGCCGGCCCCGGATGCGAAAAACCCGCCGGCGGCGGGTTCGCGGGACGAACGGCGGCGGCCCGTTCAGCCGGCGGCCGGACGGCGTCGCATGAAACCGAGCAGACCCAGCCCGCCGAGCGTCAGCGCCCATCCGCCGGCGGGTTCCGGCACCAGCTGCGCGGCCAGGCTGTCGGCCAGAATCTGGTGCGCGCGGGCGCTCGGGTGCTCGGTGTCGAAGTAGATGTAGCCGTCGGGGTTGGCGCACAGCGTGATCGGCCCGGCGCCGGGCGTCGGGGTGCCGTCCACCTGGCCGTTGTAGCAACCGTCGGCGACATCGGTGAGGCCGTAGGCCAGCGGATCGGCCGTCACCGCACGAAGCAGGCCGAACGAGTCGAACAGCGTCACGTCGGCGCCGGGCGCGACGAAGGACGGCAGACTGGCCGCCAGCGCGCCGTTGAAGGCCATGGCGGCGCCGGTGGCCAGCATGGCGATGCCCGGATCGCCATACAGCGCGGCGAGCCCCTGCACCGCCGGCGTCAGACCCAGATCGGGCACGGTGCCGATCGCGAAATGCCGGGCGCCCAGCGCTTCGAGGGTGCTGAACTTGGTGAGCAGGGTGGTCACCGCATTGGTGGCGGCGGCGCCGATCGGTGCCAGACTGCCGCCCGCCATCAGCGCCTGGCCGAAGCCGTCGGACATGTCGTTGGAGCCGATCCACAGCACGTACAAGGCGTTGGCATCGACGACGCCACCGCTGTCGGTCAGATAGCGGTCCACCTGCTTGTCGAAGCCGAGCGCGCCGTAGGCGGCGAGATCCGCCCGCGCGTAGGTGGCGCGCGCGCCGCCGAAGGCGTAGTTGGTGCCGCCGGTGGTCGATGGGGTCAGCGCCAGGCCGAGGGTGGCGGCCACCCGGTCGATGTAGTTGAGACCGTTGGTGAAGCGGCCGACGACCGGGCCGTCGGAATAATAGGCCGACGCCGGAACGCCGCCGGGTGCGCCACCGGTGATGCTCAGCACATTGCCGGAATCCGACAGGCTGTCGCCGAAAACGTACAAGCCCGAATACGGGCCGGCCTCGGCCGCAGCGCCCGCGAGGGCCAGGGCCAGTCCGGTGAGACTGCACAGACAACGCTGACGCCAAGCCATGACATCCTCCCCT
>SSSX01000610.1 GCA_015657735.1 Zoogloeaceae bacterium | reverse complement strand
GGCCGATGAAGGCGGTCACCATGCCTTCGTGGATATCGAGGTTGATGTGCTTCAGGCCCTGGAAGGAACCGTAGTAGAAATCCAGATTGCGGATCTTGATCTTCGGCGCCGCTTCAGGGGCAGCAGCGGCCGCCGGCTCGCCCCGCAGATGCGTGAAGGACATGTCGCGCTTGGTGGCTACAGGAGATTGCATGATGGATTTCCTAGATCTTTTTGCGGAACAGGGTCCGCACGACGATATTCAGGCACAGCACGCCGAAAGTGATGAGGATCGCCCCCCCCCAGGCCAGCGAGTTCCAGTTCTCGTAGGGGCTCATCGCGAACTGGAAGATGACGACCGGCAGGTTGGCCATCGGGCCGTTGAGGTCGTAGCTGGTGAATTGGTTGTTCAGCGCCGTGAAAAGCAGCGGCGCCGTCTCGCCGCTGACACGCGCGATGGCGAGCAGGATGCCGGTCAGGACGCCCGCCCGCGCAGCCCGCAGAACGATCTGCAGCACAACCTTCCAGCGCGGCGCGCCGAGGGCCGAAGCCGCTTCGCGCAGACTGGCCGGGACGAGGTTGAGCATGTTCTCGGTGGTCCGCACGACAACCGGGATCGCGATCAGCGCCAGGGCCATCGAACCCGCCCAGCCGGAAAAATGCTGCACCTGCGCCACATAAACGGCATAGATGAAGACGCCGATAACAATCGACGGCGCCGATAGCAGGATGTCGTTGATGAAGCGCGTCGTCGGTGCCAGCCAGCCCTTGCGACCGAATTCCGAGAGGTAGACACCCGCCAGGATGCCGATTGGCGTGGCGATGAAGGTGGCCACGCCGACCATCATCGTGCTGCCGAGAATCGCGTTGTACAGCCCGCCGTCGGAACTCGGCGCCGGGGTCGCCTGCGTGAACAGTGTCAGGCTCAGTGCGCCGAAGCCCTTGTAAAGCAGCACGACCAGAATCCAGGCGAGGAAGCCCATGCCGATCAGCATCGCGAAGGTGGACAGCATCAGCGCCAGCCGGTTGGTCCGTACCCGTTTGCGATAGAGCGCAGTCGTATCACTCATCAGGTTTTCTCCCCTTCGCTCCGGCCAAGACGCATCAGCAGAACTTTAGACAAGGCCAGCACCACGAAGGTCACGAAGAACAGGATCAGGCCGAGGGCGATCAGCGACGCCACGTGCAGGTCGGACGCCGCCTCGGCGAACTCGTTGGCCAGCGTCGAGGCGATGCTGTTGCCGGCCTCGTACAGCGACGGGCTGATGCGGTGGGCGTTGCCGATGACGAAGGTGACCGCCATCGTCTCGCCGAGGGCGCGACCGAGGCCGAGCATCACGCCGCCGATCACCCCGACGCGGGTGTATGGCAGCACGACGTTCCAGACCACTTCCCAGGTCGTCGCACCCAGGCCGTAAGCGGATTCCTTGAGGATGCCAGGCACGACCTCGAACACGTCGCGCATCACCGATGCGATGAACGGGATCACCATGACCGACAGGATCAGGCCGGCCGACAGGATTCCGATGCCGTTCTGCGGCCCCTGGAACAAGCCTCCGACGAAGGGCAGCTGGCCGACCGTCGCGGCCAGTGCCGGCTGGATGTAATCGGCGAACAGCGGCGCAAAAACGAACAGGCCCCACATGCCATAGATGATGCTGGGCACCGCCGCCAGCAGTTCGACCGCGACGCCGAGCGGCGCCCGCAGCGCCGGCGGACACAATTCAGTCAGGAAGACGGCGATCCCGAAGCTCACCGGAATCGCCACCAGCAGCGCGATGAACGAAGTGCTGAGGGTGCCGTAGACCGAAATCAGACCCCCGAACCGATCCGTCACCGGATTCCATTCCGCGCTGAACGGAAATCCCAAGCCGAATTCCTGCAGCGCCGGCCACGCGCCGTAGAGCAGCGAAGCGAGGATCGCGACGAGGATCGCCAGCACCGAAAAGGCAAAGAAGCGGGTGACCTGATGGAAGATCGCGTCCTGAAAGCGCTGCGTGCGCATGCG
>SSSX01000609.1 GCA_015657735.1 Zoogloeaceae bacterium | reverse complement strand
TCGCCGCGGTATTCCGCAGCGCGCCATTCGAGGCGCCCCTCGACCCGCAGCCGCGCCGAATAATCCCACCCCGCGCCCAGCCGCAGCCCCTTCACCGCCACGTAGTTCGACACGAAATCCTGTGCCGGCTCGACGTCGTAGCGCAGCGTGCCGCTCAGCTGGGTGCGCGGCGTCACCCGCCATTCCAGCCCGAGCAGGCCGTTGCGCCCGGCGTAGTCGTTCTGCGGATAGCGCCCGTAGCTGCGGCTCACCGTCCCGACCCGGGCCAGCACCCGCGTGCCGCTCCGGAGCGGCAGCGCAGCCTCGGCGAACACCTCGTCCTGCTCGAAGCGCGATTCGGCCAGCCCGCCCGCAATCGTCGGCGCATTGGGGTATTGCCCGGTCGCCCGCCGCCGGGTCAGCGCCACCACCGCGCCCGACGCCGGCGCGTAACGCAGCACCGTATCGACGCCGGCAAAATCGATCTCGTTGCTCGGCCGCGATCCGTCCGGGTAACGCCGGCTGCCCTGCGCCACCTGCACACCGACCTGCCAGTCCGGCACCAGCTGGTAGAAGGCGCTGCCGGTCAGCTGGCGCGTCACCCCCAGACTGCGCTGCTGCTGGCGGTAATACGCAAAATCGTCGAGCGCCTCGCGATGCTCGGCACTCAGTTCGCCCCGCCAGTCCGGCCCGGCGGTCCACCGCCAGCGCCCCACCGCCGTCGTGGCGTTGTGGTTCAAAAAATCGAAGGCGCCATACCGCGCCAGCGCCAGATCGTAATCCAGCACCCATTGCTGCCCGGCGTAGGACTTGTCCAGCCCCAGCCCGAGCCGCGTCACGCTGTACCAGTCGCCCATCCGTGCCAGCCCGGCAGCCTTCGCCGCCGCCGGCCCCGACAGGCGGAACACGTTGCTGTCGTAAGCCAGCGCCTCGCCGACCGCGATCCGCGACCCGATGCCCTTGCCCAGCGGCACATCGACGGGATCGCTGCCGCGCTCCTCGGCCGCCACCCGCGCCGATGCCTCGCTCAGGCCACGGCTCATCTCGAGCGCCGGCGGATCGGCTTCGTCGCTTTCGAACAGCAGGCCCGGCCGCTGCGGCTCGCCGAGCAAAGTCGATGCCCGCAAGGACGGCGCATCGCTGGCGAAGGCCGGCAAGCCGGCGCTCATCAGCAGCAAGGCCCCGCCCACGCGGACACCAAATTCATTCAAATCCGTACCCCGATTTATCAAGTTGGCGCATCTTGCGCGAGCATCGGAGTAAATCAAGCCAAATTTTACGCATTTTGCAAAAGTCGCGGGAGCTTCCACAGTTTTTTGCAACAAATTTCACATTAACGACAAAATTGACATTAACGTATCAAAACTTGAAGTTACATTCCTGCCTCACCTGGAAAACCAACGAGCCCCTACACGACCCATCGCCATGCAGGCCGCCATCGAACGACAGTCGCTGGGCATCAAGCCCCACCTGTCCTTGATCTCCTTCTTCGAGGCCGTTCTCGATCCACTGGCCTTCGCCGGCAGCCTGCTTGCCGTCGCGGGCTGGTTCGGCGTCGCCCAGCAACCGGCCTATCTCGCGCTGGCGATCGCCGTTCTGCTGCTCGCCCAGCCGGCGCCGATGCACATCGACAGCGGCCTGAAAGCGCTCTACCGGGGCAGCTGGGTGAAAGGCATCGCGGTATTTTCGGTGCTCACGGTGACCGGCCTGGTAACCGGTTTCGGCAACCTCTATGAACCCGAGGTGATGCTGGTGTGGTTCGTCCTCGGCCCGGCCAGCGCGGCCGTGCTGCGCCATGCGGCCCACACCCTGACCCCCCTCGTGATGGCCCGCGCCGGCCACCACCAGCGGGCGGTGATCGTCGGCGCCAGCCACGCCGGCCTCGCCGTCGCCGACCGCCTGCAGCGCTCGCGGCGGGCCGGCAAGCGCCTGCTCGGCTTCTTCGACGACCGCCACGCCGGCCGCCACGCCCGCTCCGGCATCCAGCACCTGGGGCCGATCCGCGAACTCGCCGACTACGTGCGCGGCCACGACGTGGACGTGATCTACATCGCGCTGCCGATGAGCAGCCAGCCGCGTATCCTGCAGCTGCTCGACGAACTGCGCGACACCACCGTGTCGATCTACTTCGTGCCCGACTTCTTCATGACCGACCTGATCCAGGCCCGCCTCGACGACCTCGGCGGGCTGCCGGTGGTGGCCGTCTGCGAATCGCCCTTCACCGGCGTCAACGGCGTCTTCAAGCAGGCCTTCGACTTCGTCGTCGCGGCGCTGATCCTGACCCTGATCTCGCCGCTGCTGGTGGCCATCGCCATCGCGGTGAAGCTCACCTCCCCCGGCCCGGTGCTGTTCCGCCAGCACCGCTACGGCCTCGACGGCGAGCGCATCCTGGTCTACAAATTCCGCTCGATGACGGTCTGCGAGAACGGCGACAGCGTCACCCAGGCCCGCGCCAACGACGTCCGCGTGACGCCGCTGGGCGCCTTCCTGCGCCGCACCTCGCTCGACGAACTGCCACAGTTCATCAACGTGCTGCAGGGCCGCATGAGCGTCGTCGGCCCCCGCCCCCACGCCGTCGCCCACAACGAAACCTACCGCAAGCTGATCAAGGGCTACATGGTCCGCCACAAGGTCCGCCCCGGCATCACCGGCTGGGCCCAGGTCAACGGCTGCCGCGGCGAAACGGAAACCCTCGACAAGATGAAACGGCGCGTCGACTACGACCTCGAATACCTGCGCAGCTGGTCCTTCCTGCTCGACGTACGGATCATCCTGCGCACCATCGGACTGATGCGGAAGGACCCGAACGCGTATTGAGACGGCCCGTCGCCGCTCCCGCCGCACACCGGAAAAAGGGCGCTCGATGCGCCCTTTTCCGTTCACCGCCGCCCTACACCGCCACGCTCTCCCCCTGCCGCGGCAGCGCCACGTCCTTCCAGCCGAGCCGGTCGCGGATGGCCTGGGCGAAGGTGGCGGAGGCGCCGGCTTCGCCGTGCACCACCCAGGTGTGGCGCGGCGGGGTGTGGAAGCCGCCGAGCCAGTCGAGCAGCCCGGCCTGGTCGGCGTGGGCCGACAGGCCGCCGACGGTGTAGATGCGGGCCCGCACCGGCACCGGCTCACCGAACAGATGCACCAGCCGGGCGCCGTCGACGAGGCGCCGGCCGAGGGTGCCGGCGGCCTGGAAGCCGGCGATCAGCACGCTGCATTCGCTGCGCGGCAGGTTTTCGCGCAGGTGGTATTTGATCCGCCCGGCCTCGCACATACCGCTCGCCGAGATGATCACCGCGCCGCTGCGCACCGCGTTGAGCGCCCGCGAGCCTTCGACGTCGGCAACGAACTCGACCTTGAATCTGTGCGGGTTCTGCCGCATCCAGTCGATCAGTTCGCGGGTCTGGCTGTCGAGCAGTGCGGGATGGGCCAGCGTGATGCTGGTCGCCTGATTGGCCATCGGCGAATCGACGAACACCTTCAGCGGGGCGAGGCGTTCGCGGCGCACCAGGTCGGCGAGGATGTAGATGATTTCCTGGGTGCGACCGACGGCGAAAGACGGGATCAGCAGGTTGCCGTGGCAGGCCCGCGTGCGTTCGAAGGCGGCGACGATTTCATCTTCGGTTTCGTCGAGGGAGCGGTGCAGGCGGTCGCCGTAGGTGGATTCGATGAGCAGCACGTCGGCGGCCGGAATCACCTTTTCGGGGTCGTTGAGGACCGGCCGGTCGCGCATCCCGATGTCGCCCGAGAACACCAGCCGGCGTGGCCGCCCCTCGCCGCCGACGGTCACCTCCAGCCACGCCGAGCCGAGGATGTGACCGGCATCGTGGAAACGCACCGTGATCGCCGCGGCCGGCGCGATGGTCACGCCATAGGCCGCCGGCTGCAGCAGGCCGAGGGCCGCCTGGGCTTCGGCCACGGTGTACAGCGGCGGCGCCACGCCGCGCCCGCCCTGGCCGCGCCGGTGCTGGTGGCGCAGCTGCCACTCGACTTCCTTTTCCTGGATGTGGGCGCTGTCGGGGAGCAGCACTTCGAGCAGGTCGATGGTCGCCGGCGTGGCATACACCGGCCCGCGGAAACCGAGCACCGCGAGCCGCGGCAGCAGCCCCGAATGGTCGATGTGGGCGTGGGTCAGCAGCACGAAGTCGATGCCGCGCACGTCGAAGCCGAAGTTGAGCGCCCGCCGGTTCTTGGCCCGCGCCTCGGCGCCGCCCTGAAACATGCCGCAATCGACCAGAAAGCGGATGTCGCCGGTTTCGACGAGGGTGCACGAACCCGTCACTTCACCGGCTGCCCCGAAAAAGCTGATGCGCATCTGAAGGCCCTCCGTGGCTATCCGGCCGGCATCCCGGCCGGGCTGCCTCCCGAGTATAGCCGACCGGCCTTGCGGCGCGCCCTACGCGCCTTTGAGCATGTCCCACGCCAGCTTGGCGATCAGCACCGACACCACCACCAGAAAGGCCTTGCGCACGAAGGCGGTGCCGTGGCGCAGGGCCAGCCAGGTGCCGACGTGGGCGCCGGCCAGGTTGCAGGCGGCCATCACCAGGCCCACCGTCCACAGCAGCGGCCCATGGCTGGCGAAGAAGCCGATGGCCGAGACGTTGGTGGCCACGTTGATGAGCTTGGCGCTGGCCGAGGCGCGCAGGAAATCCATGCCGAACAGGCGCACGAAGCCGAAGATCAGGAAGCTCCCGGTGCCCGGCCCGAAGAAGCCGTCGTAGAAGCCGATCGCCGCGCCGAAGGCCACCGCGCGCCAGCGGTCGGCGGCCGTCAGCTCGCGCGTTTCGGCGTGGCCGAAATCCTTGCGCCGGAAGGTGTAGATCGCCACCGCCAGCATCAGCACCAGCACCAGCGGGCGCATCGCGTCGCGCGGCAGCCAGGCCACCACCGCGGCACCGGCCCAGGCGCCGGCGAGGGCGGCCAGCGCGGCCGGCACCACCACCTTCCAGGGGATCGACACCGCGCGGGCGTAGCGCCACAGCGCGGCGCCGGTGCCGGCGATGCTCGACAGCTTGTTGGTGCCGAACAGGGTCGGAATCGCCACCTGGGGATAGTGGCCGAGGAGCACGGGAATCTGGATCAGCCCGCCGCCGCCGACGACGGCATCGACCAGTCCGGCAAAAAAGGCGACGGCACCGAGAAACAGGAAATCCAGAGGCATGGCGGGCAGACCTGCAAGCAGAAGGTAAAAGGCCCGATCCGTTACGGATCGGGCAAAAACCTCCCCCGGCGGGGGAGGCAAGGGAGGAACCGAAAACTCAGGCCGACGCCGCCACCGGCAGCGCTTCGCCCGGCACCGGCAGCGCTTCGTCGGCGTCGTCGAGGCTTGCATCGACCGGGTCGATGGCTTTTTCCCACTTGGCGACGGCGGCGGTGGCGATGGCATTGCCGAGCACGTTGGTCGCCGTGCGGCCCATGTCGAGGAAGTGGTCGATGCCCATGATGAGCAGCAGGCCGGCTTCCGGCAGGTTGAACATCGGCAGCACGGCCGCCACCACCACCAGCGACGAACGGGGCACGCCGGCCACGCCCTTGCTGGAGATCATCAGCACCAGCAGCATCGTGACCTGCTCGCCGATCGACATCGGGATGCCGTAGGCCTGGGCCACGAACAGCGCGGCGAAGCCGGTGTAGAGCATCGAGCCGTCGAGGTTGAAAGAATAGCCCAGCGGCAGCACGAAGCCGGTGATGCGGTTCTTCACGCCGAACTTCTCGAGCTGTTCCATCAGCTTGGGGTAGGCCGACTCGCTGGAGGCGGTCGAGAAGCCGAGCAGCATCGGGCTGCGCACCAGCTTGATGAGGCGGAACACGTCCTTGCCGAGCACCAGATAGCCGGCGCCGATGAGCACCGTCCACAGCACGAAGAGCGCCAGGTAGAAGCTCGCCAGCAGCTTGCCGAAGACGGCCAGCATGCCGACGCCCTGGGTCGTCACCACCGCCGCGACGGCGGCAAACACGCCCAGCGGGGCGAAGCGCATCACGTAGTCGGTGACCTTGAGCATCACATGCACGACTTCGTCCATGGTCTGCACCAGGCTGCGCGCGGCCTGACTGTGCAGGTTGCCCAGCGCCAGGCCGAAGAACACCGAGAACACCAGGATCTGCAGCACCGAGTTGCCGGCCATCGCCTCGACGATGCTCTTCGGGAAGACCTGGGTGATGAAGTCCTTGAGGTTCAGCGCGCCGGTCTTCAGGTTGGTGGCGGTGCCGGCCTCGGGCAGCGGCATATTGAGCGCGTGGCCCGGCTGCAGCAGGTTGGCGAAGACCAGGCCGATCAGCAGCGACGCGATCGACGCGCCGACGAACCAGCCCAGCGCCTTGGTGCCGATGCGGCCGACGGTCTTCGAATCGCCGATGTTGGCGAGGCCCGAGACCAGCGTCGCAAAGACCAGCGGCGCGATGATCATCTTGATCAGGCGCAGGAAGATGTCGGTGACGATGCCGAAGTAGCCGGCGATCTCCTTGGCGGCGGCGGGGGTCGGGGCGGCCTGGTTGCAGGCGTAGCCGACCACGATGCCGAGCACCAGCGCGGCAAAGATCAGCATCGAGGACTTGTTGGCTTTCATGTCCGTCTCCTTGAAGAAGTTGAAGGGATCAGGCCGGGCGGCGGGTGGCCGGCAGCGCGCGCGGGCGGGTCAGCACCTCCGGGCGGAGCACCTCGGCCAGTGCCTCGGCGCTCATCAGGCCGCGCTCGAGCACGATCTCGGCCACGCCGCGACCGCTGGCATGGGCTTCGGCCGCCACGTCGGTGGCGTGGGCGTAGCCGATGTAGGGGTTGAGCGCGGTGACGATGCCGATCGAGCGCTCGACGCTGGCGCGCAGCGCGTCGCGGTTGGCGGTGATGCCATCCACGCAGCGGTCGGCCAGCACCACGCAGCCGCGGGAGAGGTGCAGCACGCTCTTGAACAGGCTGTGGGCGATGATCGGCTCGAAGGCGTTGAGCTGCAGCTGGCCGGCCTCGGCGGCGAAGGTGACGGTCATGTCGTTGCCGATGACTTCGAAGGCGATCTGGTTCACCACCTCGGGGATCACCGGGTTCACCTTGCCCGGCATGATCGACGAGCCGGCCTGACGCGGCGGCAGGTTGATCTCGCCGAAGCCGGCGCGCGGGCCGGACGACAGCAGGCGCAGATCGTTGCAGACCTTCGACAGCTTGGCCGCCACCCGCTTGAGCACGCCGGAGAGCTGGATGAACGAGCCGCAATCCTGGGTGGCTTCGATCAGGTTGGGGGCGGTCACCACCGGCACGCCGCTGATCTCGGCGAGGCGGCGGCACACCAGCCCGGCGTAGTCCGGGTGGGCGTTGATGCCGGTGCCGATGGCGGTGGCGCCAAGGTTGATCTCGCGGATCAGCAGCGCGGCTTCCTTCAGGCGCTCCTCGTCCTCGCCGAGCATCGTGGCGTAGGTCGAGAACTCCTGGCCGAGGGTCATCGGCACCGCGTCCTGCAGCTGGGTGCGGCCCATCTTGAGCACGTCGGCAAACTCCTCGGCCTTGCGCTCGAAGGCGGCGCGCAGGTAAGCCATGGCGTCCACCAGACGGAAGATGCCGACGTAGGTGGCCAGCTTCAGCGCCGTGGGGTACACGTCGTTGGTGGACTGGCTCATGTTGACGTGTTCGTTGGGATGCAGGAAACCGTATTCGCCGCGGGCGTGGCCCATGATCTCGAGGGCGCGGTTGGCGATCACCTCGTTGGCGTTCATGTTGGTCGAGGTGCCGGCGCCGCCCTGGATCACATCGACCACGAATTCGTCGTGCAGGCGGCCGGCAACGATCTCGTCGCAGGCGGCGGAGATCGCCTCCATGTGCTCCCGCCCGAGCAGGCCCAGTTCGCAGTTGGCGTGGGCGGCGGCACGCTTGATCTGGGCCAGCGCGCGCACCAGATCCGGATAGACCGCGATGGTAATGCCGGTGATCGGGAAGTTCTCGAGGGCGCGCAGGGTGTGCACCCCATAGTAGGCGCTGGTCGGAACCTCCTTGTCTCCGAGCAGGTCGTGTTCGAGGCGGGTGGCGGCGTGGGTCATGGATGTCTCCTCAGGTTTTGTGCGGCCAGACCAGGACGAGGGCCCCGATCCGTACGCCTTCTGTATTGCATGTCCCATGCCAGCTTTCCAGCCACCGGCAAAAATCGCCAAGCCCTTAATCGGAAAGGAAAAACAAAAAACGGGCGGGACGGCTTCATCCGGCTTTCCGAATGCAGGCCGCCCGGCCCGTCTGGAAGCCCGAACGAAATCGCGGCCCGCAGCGCGCCGGCGACGACCTCCGTCGGCGCGGCGCCGTTCGGCAATCCGAACGGAAATCCGGCCGTGCAAACCCCACCTCATCCGGAAATCCGAACACCCGCCCCACCCGCCACCTTGGCCGCTCCATGCAAATCAAGGGCTTGCGATCGTTTTCCGCGCCGTCACGAGCTGGCACGCTGTCTGCAATAGGAAGGGCAGCCCACCTTCAGGCGAACCTGTCCTTCAACCTTTGCAGGAGATTCACGATGCGCACCCCGTTCAAGCTCGCCGCCACCTGTCTGATCCTCGCCGGTTTCGCCCAGCCGGTGCTGGCCCAGGAATCCCCGACGCTCAAGAAGATCAAGGACAGCGGCGCGATCGCCCTCGGCCACCGGGAGTCGTCGATCCCGTTCTCGTACTATGACGACAAGCAGCAGGTCGTCGGCTACAGCCAGG
>SSSX01000608.1 GCA_015657735.1 Zoogloeaceae bacterium | reverse complement strand
GTTTCAATCCACGCCCGTCATTTCTGACGGGCGAATCCGATGCTGCTGATCGCACCTGGGATTTGGACGGTTGCGTTTCAATCCACGCCCGTCATTTCTGACGGGCGAATCCATCGTAGATGTTCCCTACGATGATTACTCCGCTGGTTTCAATCCACGCCCGTCATTTCTGACGGGCGAATCCAGATGGATTTCTTCGTCCTGCAGGGCATCGCGCAGGTTTCAATCCACGCCCGTCATTTCTGACGGGCGAATCCGGAAACACCGCATTGTCCGCTGGTGCCTGAAGCTGTTTCAATCCACGCCCGTCATTTCTGACGGGCGAATCGCTTCACGTGCAACTGCATGATCCACCGCCCAAAAAGAGTCGCGTTGCGCGAACCTGCACTTGAAGCTTGGCGGGGGACGAATTGAAGGGAGTGAGGAAGTGGCACTTTGTTTTCAAGTCAAGGGCTTGGCCCTCGCGCGAAACCTCCGGCGATTCACGTTTGCTGGGGGTTCGCGCTGGCGGTGGGGCAGAGAGATTTTATAGTACCAGCGGGCCGTTGAAGTCGGTGGAGCGGAAAGTTCCGTGTTCGCGGACTTCGGCGCCACGGCTTTCGGGGAGGCGATAGAGGCGAAGGTTGTCCTCGGTGGGTTCGATTTCGACGAGGAGCGACCGTTCCAGGGCTTCGAACTGCATCAGGTTCACCTGGCATTCGAAAACCGATTTCTGCACCCGTTGTCCGATGCCTTCGCAGACTTTGGCGACGCGGCGGAGCCGGCGGCGGCCGGCCCGCGTTTCGGTGTTCACGTCATAGCAGACGATGACAAGCATGGAGACGGCCTCAGCGGATGATGAAGGGCAGGTATTCGGGCATCTCGCCGCGCAGGCTGCGGGCCAGCAGCCGGGCCTGGACGAGGGGGACGACGCCGAGCGGAACGGGTTGTTCGAGCAGCGGATGGGTGAGTTCTTCCTGTTTGCGTTCCTGCCAGGCGACGACCACGGCCTTGCGGGCGTCGCCTTCGAGCAGCACGGCACCGCCTTCCCGTTCGATGAAGTCGTCGGCGCCGAGCTGGCCGCGGTTGATCAGCGTCAGCGCCAGGCGGTCGGCAACGGCACGGAACTCTTCCATCAGATCGAGGGCCAGCGCGGCGCGGCCTGGACGCAGGGCGTGCAGGAAGCCGACCTGCGGGTCGAGGCCGGCGGCTTCGATGGCGGAGCGGCAGTCGTTCATCAGCATCGAGTAAAGGAAGGACAGCAGCGCGTTGAGGCGGTCGCGCGGCGGGCGGCGGCTGCGGCCGTCCATCCGGAAGGCCGCGCGGGCGTCGGCGCGGACGATCAGGTTGAGGCCGGCAAAATACTGCCGGGCCGCCTCGCCTTCGAGTCCGCGCAGCGTATCCAGGTCGGCGGCCGGGGGCAGCGCGCGCAGCGCGGCGGCAAGATCGTCGGCACTGCGTCCGAGGCTGGCCGCGTCGGTGGCGTCTTTGGCCTCGCGGGCGCCGCGCAGCAGCACCTGCCGGGCATTCTTGATCTTGCCGGCAACGCAGTTACGGGCGATGCCGAGGGCGAAGGCGTCGTCGCGGCTGCGCTCGTACTGGGCCTGGCGCAGCAGTACGTTGCCGGAAACCGGCCCTTCGAGGCGTGCCTTGAAGCGACCGTGGCTGTCGAGCAGCACCAGGCCGATGCCGCTGTCGGCCAGCCGGTGCATCAGCGGTGTGGACAGCATCACGTTGCCCAAACACACCACGGCGCCGACGTGGTGCAGGGGCACGCGCAGGCGGGTCTGACGCTCGACCTCGATGCGTACCGTGTCGTTCTCGAGGTGCAGGTAGCTGTCGGGCGTGGTGACGTACAAGGTATTGAGGAGCTGCATCCCTATGACTCCGGATCGAAGAGCGCGGCGCCGAG
>SSSX01000008.1 GCA_015657735.1 Zoogloeaceae bacterium | reverse complement strand
TCGGCCTGCTTTTGCGCCTCGCCGGGAAAGAAGTCGATGGCGGCCAGATTGCCAAAGGCTTTGCGCAGCTTCCGGGCCTGTTTCAGCGTTTCATTGGCGGTGTCCGGGGTCAGCCTGTCGCGGGCAACAACGATGTCGCCAAGCAGGCTGGCAAGGTCGGCGCGACGGTCGAACAAGGCGATGAAATTGCCTTCCTTGGGTTCTTCGAGACGGACCACCCACGCGGTCCCGCCCGCCGCCAGAACATCCGCAGCCACGGTGTCCAGCGTCTCCCGGCAATCCTCGCGTTCCGGCATCAGATAGACGCCATCCCGCAGGACCGCGGCGCCCGAAGCCTTGAGGCTGCGCCAGGCACGCATGCGGGCGGTCGCATTCCCGGTGGGCAGGCTGGAAATGAGTGCAATCCATGTTTTCATGATTACACTCTACAATTACGTAGATATCTCTACAACTTCATTCTTGAGCTACACATCAGGCTGGAGCTTCAGGCTCGTGCCACAATCGGTCCACGCTTTCGTTTCCGCCGCCATGAATCCCCGAAGTCCTGCCTTCAATCCAGGCGTTGTCGCCGCCCTCGCCGCCGCCTTGCTGTTTGGCGCCAGTGCGCCGATTGCCAAATGGCTGCTGCGAGATGCGAGTCCCTGGATGCTCGCCGGGCTGTTGTACCTGGGCTCCGGGATGGGTTTGGGCCTGTACCATCTGGCGACCCATGCGCAGCCGGTTTCACTTCAGCCGGGTGAGGCGGGCTGGTTTGCCTGCGCGGTCCTGACCGGCGGAGTGATTGGGCCGGTGCTGCTGATGTTCGGCCTCACCGGAATGCCGGCATCCGGGGCCGCGCTCTTGCTGAATGCCGAAGGTGTGCTGACCGCGCTGCTCGCGTGGGCGGTCTTCAAGGAGAACGTCGACCGGCGCATCGCGCTGGGCATGCTCGCCATTGCCGGCGGTGCGGCGATTCTGAGCTGGCCGGGTGACGCGCGGTTTGCCGGCGCCTGGCCTGCACTGGCCATTCTCGGCGCCTGCGCGTGCTGGGCCATCGACAACAACCTGACGCGCAAGGTGGCGCTGGCCGACGCGACCTGGATTGCGGCGGTCAAGGGTTCGGTGGCCGGCAGCGTCAACCTCGTGCTGGGGCTGCTGCTGGGCGCCAAAATGCCCGGCTGGTGGTCAGTCCAGGCAGCCTTGGTGGTCGGTTTGCTGGCTTACGGTGTCAGTCTCGTTCTCTTCGTCGTCGGCATGCGGCATTTGGGCGCCGCCCGCGCCGGGGCGTATTTCTCGGTGGCCCCGTTTTTCGGCGCCATCCTCGCGGTATCGGGCGGCGAGCCGGTCACGCTCCCGCTTCTGCTTGCCGGTGCGCTGATGGCGCTGGGTATCGGGCTGCACCTCGCCGAACGGCATGAGCATCAACATGCCCACGAAGCGATGGAACACAGCCATCAACATGTCCATGACGAGCACCACCAGCACCCGCACGACACGCCCGTTCCGCCCGGCACCCGACACGCCCACCGGCATCGGCATGAGCCGATGGTGCACATCCATGCCCATTTCCCCGATGCGCACCATCGAGGGCATACGCACTGAGGTTGTCGGTCGGCCCCATCAATGCACACCTTGCCAGCAGTACGTGAAATGGGCTCAGTGCGGCGGACGGTGGCCTGCTACCGATAGTCACCGCGTTCGACGATGCCGGCCATACCGCAATCTCCCGTTGCGATGGAGCTGGGTATGGCGTCAACCTCGGGGGATGAGGGTCTGGCAGGCGGGTGAGTGCTGCAAAAGTGCTGCAAAAACCCTAGAATGGCGACCTTTCGCCGCGCCTGCCGTTCCTAACTGACTGATTTTACTGTGGTGCCGGGAGTGGGACTCGAACCCACACACCTTGCGGCGGCGGATTTTGAATCCGCTGCGTCTACCGATTCCGCCATCCCGGCACGGGAAGCGGCGCATTATCTATGAATCCCGGCAGCGCATCAACACACTGCACCAACCCATGGCCTGGACCCTCGACGACTTCGACTACCCGCTCCCGCCGGAGCTGATCGCCCAGACCCCTCTCGCGCGCCGCACCGACAGCCGGCTGCTGCAGGTCGGCCCGCCGCTCGCCGACCTGCATTTTTCCGACCTGCCCACCCTGCTCGCCCCCGGCGATCTGCTGGTCTTCAACGACACTCAGGTGATCCACGCGCGCCTGTTCGGCACCAAAGACACCGGCGGCCAGGTCGAAGTGATGATCGAGCGCGCCGTCGGCAGCCACGAAGCCCTCGCCCAGGTTCGGGCCAGCAAGTCGCCCAAACCGGGCAGCCGCCTGTGGCTCGAAGGCGCACTGGAAATCGAAGTCCTCGGTCGCGTCGGCGAGTTCTTCCACCTGCGCTTCCCGGCCGGCGACGACCTCGTCGTGCAGCTCGAACGCCACGGCCGTCTGCCGCTGCCGCCCTACATCGAGCGGGCCGCCGGCGACGCCGACGAATCCCGCTACCAGACCGTTTTCGCCAAAAACCCCGGCTCGGTCGCCGCCCCCACCGCCGGCCTGCATTTCGACGACGCGCTCCTCGCCCGCCTCGCCGGACACGGCGTGCACAGCGCCTTCGTCACGCTCAACGTCGGCGCCGGCACCTTCCAGCCGGTGCGGGTGCACGACCTCGCCGAGCACCGCATGCACACCGAGGCCTACTTCGTGCCGCAGGCCACCGTCGACGCCATCGCCGCGACCAGGGCCGCCGGCCACCGGGTGGTGTGCGTCGGCACCACCAGCATGCGCGCCCTCGAATCCGCCGCCCGCCACGGGCGGCTCGCCGCCGGCGCAGCCGAGAGCGACCTGTTCATCCTGCCCGGCTACCAATTCCAGGTGGCCGACGCGCTGATCACCAACTTCCATCTGCCCAAGTCCACGCTGCTGATGCTCGTCTCCGCCTTCGCCGGCATGGACACCATCCGCCACGCCTACGCCCACGCGATCGCGCAGCGCTACCGCTTCTTCAGCTACGGCGACGCCATGTTCCTGACCCGGACCCCCGCATGAAATACGAACTCCTCGCCACCGACGGCGCCGCCCGCCGCGGCCGGCTGACCCTCAACCACGGCACCGTCGACACCCCCGCCTTCATGCCGGTCGGCACCTACGGCGCGGTGAAGGGCATCTCGCCCCAGGATCTGCGCGACATCGGCGCCCAGATCTGCCTCGGCAACACCTTCCACCTGTGGCTGCGGCCGGGCCTCGAAGTGATCGAAGCCTTCGGCGGCCTGCATCAGTTCATGGCCTGGGACGGTCCCATCCTCACCGACTCGGGCGGCTTCCAGGTCTTCTCGCTGGGCGCCCTGCGCAAGATCAGCGAAGAAGGCGTGCGCTTCAACTCGCCGGTCAATGGCGACAAGCTCTTTCTGACCCCGGAAGAATCGATGCGCATCCAGAAGGTGCTCAATTCCGACGTGGTGATGATCTTCGACGAGTGCACGCCCTACCCCGCCACCGTCACCGCGGCGGCCGACTCGATGCGCCTGTCGCTGCGCTGGGCGCGCCGCTCCAAGGATGAATTCGAGCGCCTCGACAACAACAACGCCCTGTTCGGCATCGTCCAGGGCGGCATGTACGAAAACCTGCGCGACGAATCGCTGGCCGGACTCGAGGACATCGGCTTCCACGGCTACGCCATCGGCGGCCTGTCGGTCGGCGAACCCAAGGACGACATGCAGCGCATCCTGCACCACACCGCGCCGCGCCTGCCGCAGCACAAACCACGTTACCTGATGGGCGTCGGCACACCGGAAGACCTGGTCTTCTCGGTGCAAGCCGGCATCGACATGTTCGACTGCGTGATGCCGACCCGCAACGCGCGCAACGGCTGGCTGTTCACCCGCCACGGCGACGTCAAGATCCGCAACGCCCGCCACAAGACCGACACCCGCCCGCTGGACGAATCGTGCGACTGCTACACCTGCCGCAACTTCTCGCGCGGCTACCTGCACCACCTCAACCGCCTCAACGAGATCCTCGGCGCGCGTCTGGCCACGATCCACAACCTGCACTACTACCAGCAGCTGATGCGCGAGCTGCGCGACGCCATCGCCAGCGGCACGCTGAGCGACTACGTCGCCCGCTTCCACCGCGAACGCGCCGGCCAGGGCGGCTGACCGCCCCGCGTCTTGCCGCTATAATTACAACTTTGCCCCAATCCGCCCCATGCAGGTTTTTCGTGGAATCCCCGAACGAGCCGACCACGGCTGCGTGCTGACCATCGGCAACTTCGATGGCGTGCATCGCGGCCATCAGGCGCTGCTGGCGAAACTGACGGCAAAATCGCAGGCCACCGGCCTTCCGGCCGCCGTGCTGACCTTCGAACCCCATCCGCGCGAATACTTCGCCCACGAAAACCGTCCCAAGCGCCTCACCTCGCTGCGCGAGAAGATCCTGCTCCTCGCCGGCGAGGGCGTCGACCGGCTGTACATCGCGCGCTTCAACCGCAAGCTCGCCGGCCTCACCGCCGAAGAGTTCATCGAGCAGGTGCTGATCCACGGCCTCGGCGTACGCCACCTGCTGATCGGCGACGACTTCCGCTTCGGACGCGGCCGCAAGGGCGATTTCGGCATGCTCAAAACCGCCGGCGACCAGATCGGCTTCGGCGTCGAGGCCATGCACACCCTCGACCACGAAGGCGAGCGGGTCTCCAGTTCGGCCGTCCGCGCCGCCCTCGCCGACGGCGACATGCCCCACGCCGCCCGTCTCCTCGGCCGCCCGTACAGCATCAGCGGCCGGGTCATGCACGGCGACAAGATCGGCCGCACGATCGGCTTCCCGACCGCCAACATCCAGCTCAAGCACCGCAGCCCGCCGCTGCTGGGCATCTACACCGTCAGCGTCGAAGGGCTCGCCGGTCACCCCTTGCCCGGCGTCGCCAGCGTCGGCGTGCGCCCCACCATCAACGACGCCGGCCGGCCCAGCCTCGAAGTGCACCTCTTCGACTGGAACGCCGACTGCTACGACGCCCACCTGCGCGTCAATTTCCTGCGCAAGCAGCGCGACGAGGAACGCTACGACAGCCTCGACGCCCTCACCGCCCAGATCGCCCGCGACGCCGACGAGGCGCGCGCCTTTTTCGCGCACAACAGCATCCAGCATCCCTTCTGATTTCACTGCCAGCCCAACCATGTCCGACACCCGCAAGACCCTGAACCTGCCCGACACCCCCTTCCCGATGCGGGGCGACCTCGCCAAGCGCGAGCCGGGCTGGATCGCCGACTGGCAGCAACGCAAGCTCTACCAGAAAATCCGCAAGGCCGCCGCCGGGCGCCCGAAGTTCATCCTGCACGACGGCCCGCCCTACGCCAACGGCAGCATCCACATCGGTCACGCGCTCAACAAGATCCTCAAGGACATCATCGTCCGCTCCAAGACGCTGGCCGGCTTCGACGCCCCCTACGTCCCCGGCTGGGACTGCCACGGCCTGCCCATCGAACACAAGATCGAAGTCACCCACGGCAAGGGCCTGCCCGCCGACAAGGTGCGCGAACTGTGCCGCGCCTACGCCGCTGACCAGATCGCCGAACAGAAGAAAGACTTCATCCGCCTCGGCGTGCTCGGCGACTGGGACAACCCCTACCGCACCATGGACTTCGGCAACGAAGCCGGCGAAGTCCGCGCCCTGGCCGAAATGGTCAAGCGCGGCTGGGTTTTCAAGGGCCTCAAGCCCGTCAACTGGTGTTTCGACTGCGCCTCCGCGCTGGCCGAAGCCGAAGTCGAATACCAGGACAAGCAGAGCCCGGCCATCGACGTGGGCTTCGTCTGCGCCGAGCCGGCAAAGCTCGCCGCCGCCTTCGGCCTCGCCGCCGGGCTGCCCGCGGACACCGACGCCTACGCGGTGATCTGGACCACCACCCCGTGGACCCTTCCCGCCAACCAGGCCCTCAACGTTCACCCCGAACACGAATACGCGCTCGTCGACACCCCCCGCGGCCTGCTCGTGCTGATGGTCGAACTCGTCGAATCGAGCCTCAAGCGCTTCGGCCTCGACGGCACGATCATCGCCCGTGCCAGCGGCGGCAAGCTCGACCACATCCGCTTCCGCCACCCCTTCTACGACCGCCTGTCGCCGATCTTCGTCGCCGACTACGTCGGCCTCGACGCCGGCACCGGCATCGTGCACTCGGCCCCGGCCTACGGCGTCGACGACTTCAACTCCTGCAAGGCCAACGGCTTCACCAACGACGACATCCTCAGCCCGGTGCACAGCAACGGCGTGTACGCCGAATCGCTGCCCTTCTTCGGCGGCCTCCACATCTGGAAAGCCAACCCGGTCATCGTCGACAAGCTGCAGGAAGTCGGCGCGCTGTTCTCCCACGAGAAAATCACCCACAGCTACATGCACTGCTGGCGTCACAAGACGCCGCTGATCTACCGCGCCACCGCCCAGTGGTTCGTCGGCATGGACCTCAAGCCGGACGGCGGCCCGAGCCTGCGCGAGCTGGCCCTCGGCGGCGTCGAGGCCACCCGCTTCTTCCCGGCCTGGGGCCAGGCGCGCCTGCACGCGATGATCGCCAACCGTCCCGACTGGTGCATCTCGCGCCAGCGCAACTGGGGCGTCCCGATCCCCTTCTTCCTGCACCGCGAAACCGGCGAACTCCACCCGCGCACCGTCGAACTGATGGAGCAGGTCGCCCAGCGCATCGAGCACGCCGGCATCGCCGCCTGGTTCAAGCTCGACGCCGCCGAACTCCTCGGCGCCGAAGCAGACCACTACGAAAAGATCAGCGACACGCTGGACGTCTGGTTCGATTCCGGCACCACCCACTGGCACGTGCTGCGCGGCTCCCACAACGACGGCCACGCCAACGGCCCGCGCGCCGACCTCTACCTCGAAGGCTCCGACCAGCACCGCGGCTGGTTCCACTCGTCGCTGCTCACCGGCTGCGCCATCGACGGCCATCCGCCCTACCGCAGCCTGCTGACCCACGGCTTCGCCGTCGACGGCACCGGCCGCAAGATGAGCAAATCCCTCGGCAACGTGGTCGTGCCGCAGGAAGTCACCGGCAAGCTCGGCGCCGAAATCCTGCGCCTGTGGGTCGCCTCCACCGACTACTCGGGCGAGCTGTCGATCTCGAAGGAAATCCTCGACCGCGTCGTCGAGGTGTACCGCCGCCTGCGCAACACCCTGCGCTTCCTGCTCGCCAACACCGCCGACTTCAATCCCGCCACCGACATGCTGCCGGTCGAGCAGTGGCTCGAGATCGACCGTTACGCGCTGGCCCTCACGCGCCGGCTGCAGACCCAGGCCGAAGCCGACTATGCCCGCTTCGAATTCCACCGGGTCGTCCAGGCGCTGCAGAACTTCGCCGCCGAAGATCTCGGCGCGGTCTACCTCGACGTCCTGAAAGACCGCCTCTACACCACGCAGGCCGATTCTGCCGCCCGCCGCTCGGCCCAGAGCGCCCTGTGGCACATCCTGCAGTCGGTCGTCCGGCTGATGGCGCCGATCCTGTCCTTCACCGCCGAAGAAATCTGGCAGCTGCTGACCAAGGACGCCGACGACAGCGTGATGCTGCACTTCTTCCACGCCCTGCCCGCGCAGGCCGGCGAAGAAGGGCTGCTGGCGCGGTGGACCGCCATCCGCGCGATCCGCGCCGACGTGCAGCGCGAGATCGAAGCCGTCCGCGCCGCCGGCCAGCTCGGCTCGTCGCTGCAGGCCGAAGTCGAAATCCGCGCCGCCGGCGACAACCACGATCTGCTCGCCAGCCTCGCCGACGATCTGCGCTTCGTGCTGATCTGCTCGAAGACCACCCTCGTCCGGGTCGCCGACGAAGCGGCCGAAGCCATCGTCGTCACCCCGTCCGCCCAC
>SSSX01000607.1 GCA_015657735.1 Zoogloeaceae bacterium | reverse complement strand
TGCCCGCCCTCCCACAGCGCCGCATGGCGCGGCTCCCAGCCGGTGCGCGGCGCCACGCAGCCCGACGCTTCCAGCGTCGCCAGGAAGGCGTGGGACAGGCCGGGCTGCCCGTCGGCAAGGGCGTCCCACTGCCCGGCGGGGATGTCGGAGATGGCGGAGTGGAGGCGGAAGCTGGGCATCGGTGTCGGTCGGTGGGGGCCGTCCCGGATGCTACACGTTGGCGGTATAGTGTCGCCCCATGAAAACCCCACTTTGTGTCGCCGTCGCCCAGATCAATTGCGTCGTGGGCGACATTGCCGGCAATGCGCGCCGGATTCTGGATGCGGTGAACCGGGCCAAGGCCGCCGGCGCCGACGTGGTACTGACCCCCGAACTGGCGCTGTGCGGCTATCCGCCGGAAGACCTGCTGCTGCGCCCGGCCTTCCTCGACACTTGCGCGGTGGCGCTCGACGAGCTGGCCGCGCAGGTGCACGGCATCACCGCGCTGGTCGGCTATCCGTCGGCCCACGGCGGCGGGCGCTACAACGCCGCTGCGGTGATCCAGGACGGCCGGGTGGCCGCCCGCTACTTCAAGCACCGTCTGCCCAACTACGAGGTCTTCGACGAGGAGCGCTACTTCGAGCCCGGCGCAGCGGCCTGCGTCTTCGAACTGAAGGGCGTCAAGGTCGGCGTCAACATCTGCGCCGACGTGTGGGAATCCGGCGCGGCCGACGTGGCCCGCGAGGCCGGCGCCGAGCTGCTGCTGGTGCTCAACGCGTCGCCGTTCCACATGAACAAGCAGCAGCTGCGCTACGAGGTGCTGCGCGAGCGCATCGCCGATACCGGGCTGCCGGTGGCCTACTGCAATCTGGTCGGCGGGCAGGACGAGCTGGTTTTCGACGGCGGCTCCTTCGCCCTCGACCGGGACGGCACGCTGGCCTGGCAGGGCCGCGGGTTTGCCGAGGAGCTGGCGATCCTGCATTTCGCCGACGGGGTCTGGCAGGAGCGGGGCGTGCCGGCGCCGCGGCCGGTGGAGGCGGACGTCTACGAAGCGCTGGTGCTCGGCGTGCGCGACTACCTCGGCAAGAACGGCTTTCCGGGCGCGCTGATCGGCCTGTCGGGCGGCGTCGATTCGGCGCTGACGCTGGCCATCGCGGTCGACGCGCTCGGCGCCGACAAGGTGCGGGCGGTGATGATGCCGTCGCCCTACACCGCGCAGATGAGCCTCGACGATTCGCGC
>SSSX01000606.1 GCA_015657735.1 Zoogloeaceae bacterium | reverse complement strand
GGCGGCGCTGACGAACTTCTTTACGCAGCAGGCCGTTGAGCGTGTGCATCCGGGGGTGCCCGTCATCGACATCACGGATCCGGCAAACCCGGTGCGCACAACCTCGCTGACCAGCCCCGCGATGATGGACGCCTGGGAAGGGCTGCGTGTCAGTGCGAATCGGCAATTGCTGGTGGCTGCCAATGCAAACAACGGCGGTGCAACTGGCGGGCCGGAGGTGGACGTGTACGACCTGTCCGGAGATTGCCGCAGCCCCCAGCTCTTGGCATCGGTGGCCCAGGAGTACCAGACCGGGGATAGCGCTGCGCCAAGCAAGCCGATCATCGGACATGAGGGCAGCATTTCCCCCGACGGCCTGACCTACTACGTCGGCGACTTCTATAACCAGAAATACCACGCGATCGACATCACCGTGCCGTCCAGGCCGCGGCTCATTGCGACCTTCGACACCAAGCTCAGTCCCATCGCCAAAGCGCCGCACGGCCTGTCGGTAAGCGCCGATGGAAAACGCGTTTACGTGGCTGCCTTGGGCCTGCCGACATTAGCAGAGGTCGCCGACCCGAAGACGCCGCCGCAGAACGGCTTTTTGGTGCTGGATACGTCCGACGTGCAGGCAAGAAAGCCCAACGCGGAGATCAGGCTTGTTTCCTCCGTGGCATTCCGGGATGGAAGCGGGGCACAACACACCATCGAAACGAAGATCAACGGAAAGCCCTACCTCGTCATGGTTGATGAGGGTGGGTCGGGAGGCGTGGGGGCCACCGCCGGCGCTGCGCAGGACGTCGTGAAGGCCGCCTGCCAGATCGGTCTGGCTCCGTTTCCCATGGCGCGCATCTACGACATGAGCGACGAGAAGCTGCCGGTTCTGGTCTCCAAGCTGGGTCTGGAGACGCATGATCCGAAGAATTGCGATGCGGTCCTTCCCGATGTGACCGGCCTGAGCATTTTTACCTACGGCAGCCACTACTGCAGCGTGGATAGCCGGGAGAACGCAACGGCCATGGCCTGTTCGTATTTCAACTCGGGTATCCGGGTCTTCGATATCCGCAACCCCTCGCAGCCCAAGGAGATTGCGTATTTCAATCCGCCGGGGAGCAGCAAGCCCGTGACGGGCTCTTCTCACGTGATGTTCGGTCAGTGGAGTGCCGGTGGGCCGGACTGGTGTGCGTCGCGGCTGGACTTCGACAAGGCCCGTGGCCTGCTTACGACGATGTGCCAGGACAACGGGCTCATGGTCATGAAGTTCAAGAACGGCGTGTGGCCGTTTCCGGAAACGATCGCGTCAACCCTGCATAACTGATGGGGCTTTGCGGGGCGC
>SSSX01000085.1 GCA_015657735.1 Zoogloeaceae bacterium | reverse complement strand
TGCGCGGCAGCGACACCGTGGCAACGACGGGCGCGACGGCCTCCACCACGCCTTCCCCGCCCCGGTCTTTCAGACGCGCAGCCCGGCGCGGGTCATCAGCAGCAGCGCCTGGGCCCGGCTGGTCACGCCCAGCGCGCGCAGGATCGCCGAGACGTGCACCTTGACGGTTCCCTCCGACAAGCCCAGAAACTCGGCGATGTCGCGGTTCGACTTGCCCTGGGCGACCAGTTCGAGCACCCGTCCCTGCGCCGCGGTGAGCTGGAAGCGCTCGGCAAAAGCCTGGCTGGCGCGCCGGTTGCGGTTGCCGCCATCGCTGCCGGTGGCCGCCTCGGGCGTGAACACGCCGCCGGCCAGCACCGTGCGCACCGCTTCGATCAGCGTGTTGCTGGGGCTGGCCTTGGACACGAAACCCGACGCCCCGGCCTTCATCGCGCGCTGCACCGACTCGCGGTCGTCGAGGGCCGACACGACCAGCGCCGGCACGTCCGGGAAACGCTTGGCGATGACGCCGAGCAGCGAGAAACCGTTGATCTCCGGCAGCATCAGGTCCACCACCAGCAGATCGCAGTTCGGGTCGGCCTCGAGCAGCGCCAGCGCGTCGGTGGCATTGCTCGCCTGCTGGCAGTGCACGCCGTCCCCAACCTGGGCCAGGGTCAGCGCCATCGCCTCCCTCACCAGAACGTGATCCTCGATAATCAGAATGCGTGTCTGCATCATGCGGTGGTGATTGAATGGAAAGCGGATTACGCCCGGAACCTCGCAGTTTAGCCTACCCAGCCCCGCCCAAAACGTAGAAAATCGCGCTTCGCGCGCCTGAACCGCAAGAACCATGCCGACTTCACCCAAAATTAACCATCCCGCCCGCGCCATGCGCGCCCTTCCCCTGCTGCTGATGCTGTTGCCGCTCAGCGGACAGGCCGCCTCCACCGCCAGCGAGGCCGACCACCTGGGCGATCTGCCGGTGGTGCTGTCGGCGACGCGGCTGTCGCAGGCCCCGGCCGACGCGCCCGGCGCGGTCACCGTCCTCGACCGCGAGATGATCCGCGCCTCGGGCGCCCGCAACATCTACGAGCTGTTCCGCCTGGTGCCCGGCTTCCAGGTCGGCCTGCACACCGGCAACCAGCCGATGGTCACCTACCACGGCCTGTCCGACGACGCCCCGCGGCGCATGCTGGTGCAGGTCGACGGCCGCTCGATCTACTCGCCTTACCTGATCTCCGGCGTCGAGTGGAACCAGATCGGCGTCGACATCGACGACATCGAGCGCATCGAGGTTTTCCGCGGCTCCAACTCGGCGGCGTACGGCAGCAACGCCTTCCTCGGCGTCGCCAACATCATCACCCGCTCGCCGTCCGAAACCCTCGGCGCGGCGGTGCGCTACCGGGTCGGCGACAGCGGCGTGAACGACATCGGCGTGCGCCTCGGCCAGCAGCTCGGCGACGTCGCCGTGCGCCTCACCGCGTCGCGCAACTACGACCGCGGCTTTCCCGGCCTCAACGACTGGCGCACCTCCCAGCTCGCCACGCTGAACGCCGACTGGCG
>SSSX01000605.1 GCA_015657735.1 Zoogloeaceae bacterium | reverse complement strand
GTCGAGGGTCGCGAAGATCACCAGGTTGTCGTACAGCGCGGCGCCACGGTTGATCACGTCGCAGCACGGCATGATGCCTTCCGGCAGGCGATGCTCGTACTTCCACAGCTTCTTGCCGGTCTTGGCGTCGAGGGCGAACAGGCGGCTGTAGGACGCGGTCACGTACATCTTGCCGTCGTAGATCAGCGGCTGGGACTCCTGGCCGCGCTGCTTCTCGCCGCCGAAGGAGAACGACCACACCGGCACCAGGTTCTTGACGGTCTTCACGTTGACCTTGTCCAGCGCGCTGTAGCGCTGGCCCTGCTGGCCGAGGCCGAAATGGACCACATCCCCCGTCGTCTTCGCGTCGTTGAGGATGTCGGCGTCGCTCACTTCCTTCGCCTGGGCGGTGCCGGCCACCATCAGCGCAGCGGCGATGAGGGACATCGCGAACGGCTTTTTCATGTTCTTGCTCCTTTGGGTCATTGAATGTCTCCTTTGAGAAGGTGCTGAAGCACGCTCCGGGCGACCACCTCCCGGTCCTGCCGAAGCACGCAGCACGGTCGATCCGCAAAAGCCGTGCCACCATCGCAGTGTGCTCCCGCAAAGTCCCCGCGATCGAAAAATCCGGCGTCAGGAAAAGGGTTTAGTCGATTTCCGCGTGTCCGCTCCGCCGCCGGCGCTGTTGCCCACTGCTTCATTCCTCATCAACTGCGCCAAAGCGGTACAACCCGGAGCAGCACAGAGCGCACAGAACGGGCAGGCGCAGCCACCGTCGCGGCGCCCGGCGCGGGTCGGCGGCGCCGGCCACGGCGGTCGATCGCGCGTCGCGCCCGGTCCGCGGGCGGGCACGCGCGCGCCCGCGGCGGCTCCTGCGGGACACGCCGCTTTCGGGCACGGAGCTTGCAGCGAACTACGCACACAGAGCAGGCCGCCCGCAAGCAGGCAGCCGCCAGGAGACCCACTTTGAGCACACTCTGCGCCTTCGTCGCCACCTCCTTCGCCGCCGTCGTACTGGCCGGCGCCCTCGGGAGCGCGCCGGCCCACGCCGCCGACCCCCTCGACTCGCCGCGCTGGGGCGACATGCGGAAAGAACTCTTTCCCGCCGGCGCACGGGTGGATTTCGACGCCCGGGTCCGGGTGACCGCGCCGCTCACCGCCGAGAACGCCCTCAACGTCCCGATCAGCGTCGACGCCGGCGACCTGCCCGACGTGCGGGAGGTTCTCGTCTTCGCCGACTTCAACCCCATCGTCCGGATCGTCCGCTTCGAACCCCTCGGCGCCCATCCCGGCCTCGGCTTCCGCATCAAGCTGCAGCAGTCCTCGCCGGTGCGTGCCGCCGCCCGGACCGGCGACGGCCGCTGGCACGTCGGCGGCACCTGGGTGAACACCGCCGGCGGCGGCTGCACGCTGCCGTCGACCGGCAGCGCCTCGCCGGAATGGCAGAAGCGCCTCGGCGAAGTGGCGAGCCGCGTGTGGTCGCGCAAGGAAGGCGGCGAACGCGTCCGCCTGCGGGTGGTCCACCCGGAAGACACCGGCCTCGCCGCCGGCATCCCGGCC
>SSSX01000604.1 GCA_015657735.1 Zoogloeaceae bacterium | reverse complement strand
GGCCAGCCCGATGGCGATCAGCCCCGGCCCGGCGTGCAGCGCCAGCCACAACCCGGCCGGCACCACCGCGGCCAGCAGCGTCCAGCCGAGGCGGCCGGTCTCGGCTTCGGACAGCACGCCGTTCTGGATGAAGCGGCTGCCGCCGGTGAAGGGAAAGATCCGCTCGACGTTGGCCGCGTCGGCGCCGCTCCGGGCGTCGTAGTAATCGTTGAGGACATTGATGCCGGCATGGGCGACGAGGGCGAAGAAGACCGTCAGCGCCGCCGTGGTCCAGTCGACCGCCAGGCCGCTGCCGTGCGCCACCGCCAGACCGATCAGACACGCGCACAGCGTCACCCCGAGAAAGGCCGGGCGGGTGGCCAGCAGGCAGGCCAGCAGCGGCCGGTCGCGCAGCGACGGAAGGGGTTCGGCGGGGGCGGGGGGGAAGGCCATGACGCGCGGCGAGGTGATCGAGCCCTCAATGCTGCGGTGCGCGGCGGCGGCGGTCAAGCCATGCCGCCGCGACGGCAAATCAGTTAGCATCGGCGCTTCCCCGAGCCCGCGCCTTCGATCTTGAACACTGCCGCCGCCCGCCCCACCATCGCATCGCGCCTTTACGGCGGTCTGGCACTCGTCGCCGCAGCCATCGCGCTGTCGGCCTGGTTCGCCCCCTATCCGCTCGACCGCCGCGTCGCCGCCGCGCTGCTGGCCGCCTACGGCCTGCTGGTGGTGGTGCGGCCGGCGAGCTGGCTGGTGCTGCTGCCGGCGCTGTGGCCGGTGGTGGACCTGACCGCGTGGACCGGCCACATCCACTTCACCGAGAGCGACGCGCTGGCGCTGACCACCGTCGCCGCCCTCGGCCTGCGCGAGGCCTTCGCGCCGCCGCAGCCCACCCTCGCCGGACGCGCGCCGCTCAAGCTGACGGTGACCGCCGTGGCCCTCTTCGGCCTCCTCGCCGCCAGCGTCGCGGTGTCCGGGCTGCGCGGCCTGCTGCCGCTGCCGCCGCTGGATGCCGCAGCGCTGGTCGGCTACAACTCGAGCCTCAACGCGCTGCGCGTCGGCAAGGGTTTCGTGCTGGCCTTTGCGCTGATCCCCTTCCTGCACCTGGCCGTGCGGCGCGACGGCGACGCCGCGCTCGACCGGCTCGCCAGCGGCCTGACCCTCGGCCTCGGCAGCTGCGCGCTGGCCGCGCTGTGGGAACGCCTGGCGTTCACCGACCTCACCGACTTCGCCACCGACTACCGGACCACCGCGCTGTTCTGGGAGATGCACGTGGGCGGCGCGGCACTCGATGCCTGGCTGACCCTGAGTTTTCCGTTCGCGCTGCTGGCCATGCAGCGTGCCCGCAGCCTGGCCGGCAAGGGCCTCGCGCTGGCGGTGCTCGGCCTCGGCAGCTACGCGCTGTTCACCACCTTCTCGCGGATCGCCTACGCCGCGCTGTTCGTCGCGCTGGCGGTGCTCGGCGCGCTGGCCCTGCGCCGTCCGGCTCCGGCCGCCGGTGCCGGCATCCCGCAGCGCAAGGCCGGCGTGCTGGTGGCCCTCGCGGTGGCGGTGCTGGCCGGTGGCGTGCCGACTTTCCACGAAGGCGGCTACCGCGCCCTCCTCGCCCTCACCGGCCTGGCGCTGCTGGCGTGGCCGGCCGGGAGCGCGCTGGCCGGCATCGGCGGCGGCCGCTTCACCCTCGGCCTGCTGGGCGGCCTGGCCCTGGCGGGCTTGAGCCTGGCCGCCGCGCTGGCGCTGCCGAAGGCGGTTTACGTGGGCTACGCCATCTCGTGGCTGGCGACCGCGCTGGTGCTGCTGGCCCGCCTCCGCGGCCTGCGGGTGCCGGGCGCCGCGGTGGTCGCGCTGCTGACCTGGATGGCCGCCGGCACGGTGCTGATCGGCGCCTGGTGGAGCGAGCCGACGCGTTTTGGCGGCACCGCCGTCGCCGCCGCCGGACTGCTCGCCATCGTCGCCCGCCAGGCCTGCGGGCGCGCACCGCTGTGGTCGCCCCGCGGGCAGGATTTCTACGCTCTGGTCACGCTGCTGGCGGCCGGCGGCATGGTGGTGACGACCCTCGGCGGCTTCTACATGGGCAGCCGCCTGGCCGCCACCGGCGACGACCTCGACATCCGCTTCGAACACGTCTGGCGCAGCCTC
>SSSX01000084.1 GCA_015657735.1 Zoogloeaceae bacterium | reverse complement strand
ATGAAGTCCTTCAGGATGTCCACATCCTTGTAGTCGATCTCTTCGATCTTCTCTGCGCTGAAACGGCAGAACTTGCGACGCTTGAAGAGGCTGCGACCACCGCGGTCGTCCTTACGCTTCATTGCTGGCTTGAATGCCATGATTCGTTCCTTCCAAAAATTCGATCGTATCGATGTGCAATACAGGCGCCCTGCTGCGCAGGCTTTTCGCTGCCAGGAAACCCGTGAGCCGCGCGGCGGAACCGAGCCGGGCGACGGCGAGCAGTTTCGCCTTGTCACCCACGGCCACCACCTGCAGCTCAAGCTCCACGTCCCGCGAGAGCCCGGCTTCGACCTGCTTCGAACGGTGTTCAATGCGCCCCGCCAGCACCGGCACGCCGCCGGGCGAGTAACGCATCTGACCGATCTCGGTCAGGACGCCATCTATCTCAAAACTGTTGCGACCCTGTTCCTGCAAATCAGGCGGCGGGTTGCTGCTCGGCCGGCTTGGCCTCGTCGGCGGACGTCAGGGAGCGGGCCTTCTCTTCCTTCATCATCGGCGACGGGGTGGTCACAGCCTTCTTCGTGCGGATCGACAGGTGGCGCAGCACGGCGTCGTTGAACTTGAAGCCATGCTCCAGTTCGGCGATGGTCGGCTGGTCGCACTCGATGTTCATCAGAACGTAGTGGGCCTTGTGGATCTTCTGGATCGGGTAAGCCAGCTGGCGGCGGCCCCAGTCTTCCAGACGATGGACCTGGCCACCCTGGGAGGTGACGAGCGTGCGGTAACGCTCGATCATCGCAGGCACCTGCTCGCTCTGATCGGGATGGACAATGAAAACGACTTCGTAATGTCGCATGAGATCTCCTTCTGGATGAAAACCCTCCGTCATGCGGAACGGTAGGGCAAGGTAAGCAACACTGCCGAAAGCCGGCACGAACGCGGCAAGGCGTGCGCCCTGACTGCCTGGCACACGCTCGACTTCCGGGGGAATTCTTGGCGGAGAGGGCGGGATTCGAACCCGCGTCAGGGTATTACCCTGAACACGCTTTCCAGGCGTGCGACTTAAACCACTCATCCACCTCTCCAAGTGGAGGCGGCACTATACATGAAGATTTCCGGAAATCAAAGCCCGTTTTCGCCCGTCGGCGCCCGGCCGTGCAGATCCGGCAGGCGGACGTAGTCGACCAGCGCCTGCGCCTCTGGAGAAGGCGGCGGGGTCAGCAGGCTGACGACGGCAATCATGATGAAGCCCGCCGGGACGCCGAAGATCCCGCAGGAAATCGGGCTGATGTCGAACCACGCCTCGGCCATGCTGCCGCCGAAGAAGGGGTGGGTGCGCACGATGTAGTAGAGGGTGATGCCCATGCCGGCGAGCATCCCGCTGACCGCTCCCCACTTGTTCGCCCGCTTCCAGAAGATGCCCAGCACCAGTGCCGGGAAGAAGGCCGACGCGGCGATCGAGAAGGCGGCCCCGACCATGAACAGGATGCTGTCCGGGCGCATCGAGGCGACCCACGCGGCCACCACCGCGACGACCAGCAGCTGCGACTTGGTGATGACCAGCCGTCGCTGGGTGGACGCGGCCGGATTGATCATCTTGTAATAAAGATCGTGGGACAGGGCGTGGGAGATGGTCAGCAGCAAGCCGTCGGCCGTCGACAGCGCCGCCGCCAGACCGCCGGCCGCGACGAGGCCCGACACCACGTAGGGCAGCCCGGCCAGTTCGGGGACGAGGAGCAGGATCGCGTCGCTGTTGATAGTCAGCTCGGCAAGCTGCAGCACGCCGTCGCCATTCATGTCCTCGATGCGCACCAGCCCGACCTTGCCCCACGACGCCACCCAGTGCGGCAAGCTGGCGATGTTCGACCCGACCACGCTGCTATACACCTCCCACTTCGCAAACACGGCGTAGGCCGGCGCGGTGACGTACAGCAGAAAGATGAAGAACAGCGACCAGAACACCGAACTCCGCGCCTCGCGGACGGTGGGTGTCGTGTAGTAGCGCATCAGGATGTGCGGCAGCGCGGCGGTGCCTACCATCAGCACGAAGGTCAGCGCGAGGAAGTTGTTGCGGGCGATGTCGCGGGCGGCGCGATCGTGCCCCGGATGCGGCTCGGCGTGGGGCGGCGGATGGACCGTGCGGGCGAGGCTTTCCTGGCGCACCCGCTCCCACTTCAAACGCGCCTCGTCGGGGCTGCGCGGCAGGTCGCGGAGCTGGCGCTCGGCGGCCGATACGTCACGCGCCGGCGCCCCCTGGCTGCGCAGCTCATTGACACGCTGGACCTGGGCGAGGCGTTCGGCGGCGAGCGACGCGGGCAGATCGGCGATCTTGCGCGCGTATTCGTCGGCGCGCACGCGGAACAGGGCCCGCACGGCATTTTCCCGCGGCTCGGAGAACAGCTCCTGCTCCTTCACGCCGAGATCGCGCAGCACCGTGCCATACATGATCTGCGGCACCGGCACACCGGTGACCTTGTACGACAGAATCCCCACCGGAACCAGATAGGCAATGATCAGAATCAGATACTGGGCGACCTGGGTCCAGGTCACCGCCCGCATGCCGCCGAGAAACGAGCACACGAGAATGCCGGCCAGCCCGACAAAGACCCCGATCTCGAACTCGATGCCGATGAAACGGCTGGTGATCAGACCGACGCCGTAAATCTGTGCGACGACATACACGAAGCTCGCCAGCACCGCCGCAAACACACCGACGACCCGCGCGAAGTGGCCTTCATAGCGGGCGCCAAGGAAATCGGGGATCGTGAACTGGCCGAACTTGCGCAGGAAGGGCGCCAGCAGCAGTGCCACCAGCACGTAGCCGCCGGTCCACCCGGTGACGAAGGCCAGCCCCTCGAAGCCGGTGTGGTACAGCGTCCCGGCCAGCCCGATGAAGGACGCGGCGCTCATCCAGTCGGCGGCCGTGGCCATGCCGTTGAACAATGCCGGCACCCGCCGCCCGGCCACGTAATATTCCGAAACGTCGGAGGTGCGGCTCATGACGCCGATCGCCGCGTAGATCGCGATCGTCGAGAACAGGAAGATCTGGCCGATCCAGCGCGGCGTCAGGCCGAACTGCTCGGCGACCGCGAGCAGACCGACAAAACTGACGAAACCGATCGAGTAGAGGAGGTAATAACGCCCGAGGCGCCGGAGCAGGGCAGGCCTCGAACTCATCCGCGCGACGCCCTGGAGGAAAACCGATTCATCCGTCTCACTCCTCGTGGTTCAGGCCATATCGCTTCTCGAGACGGAGCATCCAGCGGTCGTAGCACCAGACGATCAGCAGGAAGATGATCAACGCCCCCTGGCCGGCCATGTAGAAGCCGAACGGCCAGCCGAAGAAAGTGAGCGTGTTGAGTTCGTCCGGGAACCAGCCGGGCAGGAAGCTGGCGGCCGCCCACACGACGAGCAGCCCCGCCGTCAGCCGCAGTGTCGCCCGCCAGTATGCCCGCCGTTCCGCGTCCTTGTCGTCGTCCACGCCCGTCCCATCGCGACTGCTCCGGCCGCGAGTATACCCGCGCGCCGCCCTACAACTGATAGTGGAGCTGGAGCTTTTGCTGCAGCTTGCGGGCCTGCCGGAAGGATTCCTTCAGGAAGGCCCGCTCGAGTTCGTTGAGCTCGTCGGGCGACACCTGGTTGGCCTCGCTGCCCGGCATCCGCTGACGACGCAGGCGCAGCTGCTGGATGAAGTTCAGCGCCTCGACCAGCGCCTCGCTCTCGCCGCCGGCCCAGCGCAGCGCGACACCGGCGGCCCGCAGGCGTCCGGCGGTCGACGTCTCGGTCAGCCCCAGCGCCAGCGCGTAGATGCGCGCCGCGTCGACGAAAGGCCGGCTGCCGTCGCGCTTGAGGTCGAGCCGGCCGGTGTGCCGGTCGACGACGAAATCGCGGATGCGCCCCAGCGGCGGACCGCTGGCCAGCGCGTTGGCCGCCATGAAGCGGAGGAACAGCGGATTGTCGGCAGCCACCTGCAGCAGCCAGCGCTTGAGCGCGGTCGCCAGCGTCCAGTCACCGGCCAGCGGGCGGAAGTCGAAAAAGATCGTCGAGTTAAGCAGGTCTCCGGCGCTCGCCGCGGACATCCATTCGGCGAAGCACCCGCGCCATTCGGCGAGGGACAGGCACCATTTCGGGTTGCTGGCCATCACGCCGCCGGTGCACAGCGGAAAGCCGCACAGATCGAGCACCGCGTTGACGCGCCGCGCAAAAGGCAGAAAGCGCGCCCGCAGCTGGTCCACGTCGTCACCGTCGTCGGGTGCAAAGATCAGGCCGTTGTCCTGGTCGGTGGCGAGCGTCTGTTCGAGGCGTCCTTCCGAACCGAAGGCCAGCCAGCACCAGCGCACCAGCGGCAGCTCCCGGCCGGCCCCGGCGAACTCCGCCTCCACCAGCTCGATGGCGGCGATCACCACCAGGTCGTTGAGAATCGCAATCCATTCGCTGATCCGCTCGGCGCCGTCGCCGCGATCGACCATCGCGCCGGCCTCCTCGCGCACCTGCCGCGACGCCGCGGCGAGGGCTTCGACAGTGCCGGCAGCCTGGATCAGCTCGACCAGATCGCCGGCCCGCGCCCGGCGGCTGGCGTAGAGATCCTCGCGCGACACGACGCCGGCGACACGTCCGGCGTGGTCCACCACCACCAGATGACGCAGGTCGTGGCGGGCGAGCAACAGCCGCGCCTGATGGGCGCCGGCATCGAGCGGCAGGGCGACGACCCCGCCGGTCATCACGCCCGCCACCGCTTCGTCGAGATCGCCGGCAGCGAGGACGACCCGCTCGACGACATCGCGCTGGGTCAGGATGCCGAGCGGGCGGAGCGTCGCCGGATCGCTCACCACGACCGACCCGACCCGCTCGGCCACCATCCGCTCAAGGGCGTGGCGGACGCTGACATCGGGGGGGACGTGCAGCGGCGGGCGCCTGAGCAGCCCGGCCAGTTCGCCACTGGACGGCATCACGCCCCTCCTCGAACGCTGGACATCGCAACCGATCGCGCCACGGCGTCAGTACTTGACGCGGGCGTAGTAGGTCTTCTCGGACGCGCGCCGGGCGTCGCCAAGGGTGCGGATGCCCACCTCGGCGAGCAGCGGAATCATGCGCAGGAAGACCTCGCCGGTGACGATGGCGTCGCCGATCGCCGTGTGGCGCCCCATCACGCTGACCCCCATCCGTTCGCAGATCGCCTCCAGCCGGTGCGACTCCTGGGACGGATGGATCACCGCCGACAGCAGCAGCGTGTCGAGCACCGGCTGCTCGAAGCGGATGCCCGTGCGGTCCTCCTTGATCTGCAGGAAGCGCATGTCGAAAGCGGCATTGTGGGCGACCAGCACGGTGTCTTCGGCAAAGGCGTGGAAGGCCGGCAGCACCGTATCCATCGTCGGCTGGCCGGCCAGCATCCCGGGCGTGATGCCGTGGATCTTGGTCGACGCCTCGGACAGTTCGCGCTGCGGGTCCACCAGCTGGTCGAAGGATTCCGAGCGCAGCAGCTTGCCATTGACGATGCGCGTCGCCCCGATCTGGATGATCTCGTCGCCCTCCGACGGCTCGAGGCCGGTGGTTTCGGTATCGAAGACCGTGAAGGCCAGCTCGGACAGCAGACGGTCGTCGAGTACGTGGCCGCCTTCGGTGCGCTTGAAGAGATCGAAATCGTAGTATTCGGGCCGGCTGTCGCCCTTCAGGTAGACCGCCGCCTCGACCTGCTCCTGCGGTGCGGCCAACGGCAGCAGCAGGCGGAAGAAGGCGCGGTGCTGGGTTTTTTCGCGCTGCAGCCAGATTTCGCCGTCGTGGCGGGCCACCACGTCGCGCACCGTCAGCGGCGAACTCTCGCCGGCGAAACTCATCGGCTCGAGTTCCCAGGCCATCACCGTTTCGGTGCTCATCGCCTGGCCGGACCAGATCAGGTCCAGGTGCGCCAGGCGCCCGGCCGAACTCAGCCGGAAGCGCACCTCGCGCACCTCGAACTCGTCCGACAGCCGGCTCGCCAGGTAGGCAATGGCCTGCAGCAGCGAGAAGCTGTCCACCTTGACCCACACCGTCGGGTCCACGTCCTCGAGCTTGGTCGGCAGGCCGAGCTTCTTTTCGACGCGGCGCTGCGCGGCGGCCACCAGATCGGCGCCCTGCATCTCGTCGAGGGGCCAGCGGGTTTTCAGCGAATCGGCGAAGGCGTTGGCGGTTTCGTCGAGGCGGCGGCTCATGCCCTGCACCTCGTCGCGGATCACTTTCAGAAAACGATCCTTCAGTTCGGCGTCGAGGTCGGGGTATTCGAGCATCTCGGCGGCGGCGCGCAGATTGGCCAGCGACGAGCGGCTGCCCTCGGTGAGCGTGTGCAGCATCTGGTCGCGCTTGGTTTCGGCCTCGAAATTGCGCGTGATGTTGTCGAGCATCAGCACGAAGCCCGACACCACCGGCTCGGCGTCGGCCTCGCCCGCGGTGGCCAGCACCGGCGCCATCTGCACCCGCAACAACTGCCCGGCGCGGGTCGTGGTCACGAAGTTGGCGACCGGCTGGGCGCTCTGGCGGCGGATGCGCTCCTGGATGCTTTCCAGCGCATGGACGATCAGGCTGCGTTCGAAGACCGTGTAGATCGAGCGGCCCAGGCCGATCAGCCCGCCGCCGCCGCTCGCCGCCGGCGCATCGGACAGCGCCTTGAACTGCAGCCGGGCACGGTTGTTGTAGAGCAGGATGCGGCCATCCAGATTGCACACGACGACGCTCTGGTTGAGCTCCGACATCAGCGCCGCCAGCCGGTTGCGCTCCTCCTCGACGGACAGCCGGGCCTCGTGGATGCGCGCCTCGACGTCTTCCTGCAGGCTGCGCCGCTGGTCGGCCAGGGTATTGACGGCCTCGGCGATGCGTTTCAGTTCGGGGGAGCCGGACGGCTTCACGCGCCGGGCCGGATCGGTGCCGACGATCAGGCCGATCTCGTCGGCCAGCAGGGCCGGCCCGCCGATGCCGGCCTGGGCAAAGGCCTTCATCGCCACCGCCGCCGCGCCGACGCCAACCAGGCCGATCATGATCAGCAGGCCGAGGCGTGGATTGAGAATGGGTTCGAGCAGTTCCCGCTCGTCCGGAGCGAGATCCTGCCAGACCGCGACGCCCGCCCCCGCCAGCACCGCGACGACCAGGCCGCACGCCGCGGCGACCGCCAGCGCCTGTCGGCCCTTCGGCGTCATGACCGCCCCCCGCGGGGGGAAGCTTCGCCCTTGAGGCGGCTCGGCGAGGCATTTGGCCCCCTCGGCGCTGCGCGCCATCCCCCCGGGGGGGACGCTTCGCCCTTGAGGCGGCTCGGCGGGCTCATGCCGGCATATCCAGCAGCGACTTGACCTTGGCGACGAGTTCCTTCGTCGAGAAGGGTTTGGTCATGTAGGCGTCGGCGCCGATGGCAAGGCCCTTGGTGACTTCGGTTTCGCGGCCCTTGGCGGTCAGCATCAGGATGCGCGTGCCCTGCAGTGCCGGTTCGGCACGGATTTCCTGGCACACCTCATAACCGTTCTTGCGCGGCATCATCACGTCGAGCAGCACCAGATCGGGCGACTCGCTGCGCACCTTGTCGAGCGCCTCCTGACCGTCGTTGGCCACGCACACCGTGAACCCCTCGCGCTTCATCAGGAATTCAAGCGAAATGACGATGTTTTGTTCGTCGTCGGCAATCAGTATTTTTTTAGCCATTGAAACGCCTCCCCCTCGGCCCGGCACCGAACCCTCTACATGCGAGTCTCATCCGCGGGCACATGAATTCGTAGTTTATCCTGCCTCTTCATCCGTATCTGTTGATTTCCCGCAAGGCATCAGAAACGAGAAGCATGCCCCTTCGCCGGCCGCGCTTTCCACCCACAGGCGGCCGCCGTAATGCTCGACGATCTGGCGGCTGATCGGCAGGCCGAGGCCGGTGCCCTGCGGCTTGTCGGTCATCGTGTTGCCGCCCTGGCGGAACTTCTCGAAGACGATCAGCTGCTCCTCCGGCGTCAGGCCGGGGCCGTTGTCGTGCACGTCGACGCGCAAGCCTTCGGCGGTCAGCGCCAGCGCCACCCGGACCCGCCCGGCATCCCGCGCGACGAACTTCACGGCGTTCGACAGCAGGTTCAGCATCACCTGCACGAGCCGGTCGCGGTCGGCCAGCAGCACCGGCACCGCATCCGGCAACTGCAATTCCAGCGTCACGCCCTTGTCCTTGAACAACTGGCTGGTGGATGCTGCCGCCTGCTCGACGACCTCGATCAGGTTCACTTCGCCGTTGTGCCATTCGGCATGGCCCGACTCGATCTTGGCCATGTCGAGAACCTGATTGACCAGGCGGGTGAGGCGCTCGGTCTCGCTGACGATGATGCCGAGGAAGCGCTTGCGGTCGGCGAGGTCGATCTTCGGGTCTTCGAGCAGCATCTCGGAGAAGGCGCGGATCGACGTGAGCGGCGTCCGCAGCTCATGCGTCACCGACGACATGAAGTCGTCCTTGAGGCGGTCGAGCTCCTTCAGGCGCTCGTTGGCACTGCGCAGCTCGCGGGTCGCCGCTTCGAGTTCGAGGGATTTCTGTTCGAGGCGTTTGGAATAGGCGCGGACCTGCGATGCCTCGTCGAGGATGTTCATCACCTCGTCGAGGCCCAGCGGCTCCTCCTGCACCACCGACGCGACCATGACCCGCGCCGACGCGCTGCCGATGGCGCCGGCCAGCGTCGTCTCGGCGAAATGGACCAGCCCGGCGTCGGCCTTCAGCACCTCGACGCCGGCGACGCCGCGGGTCCGCGCGTAGTCGGCGAAGGCGGTCCGCGCCCGGTCGCGGCCGATGAAACGGCCGATCAGCGGCAGCAGGTCGCCAACCTCGGCGCTGCCGCGCCAGAAGGCGCCGCCGGACGGCCGGCTCTGCTTGAAGACATCGACAAACAGCATCGCCTGCCCGGCCTCGATGGCGTTCGGGCGGCGCATCAGCGACACGCAGACATAGGCGCCGATATTGACCAGCAGGCTCCAGAACAGGCTGTGGGCGATCGGGTCCATGCCGCGGATGCCCAACAACTCCTGCGGCCGCAGCTCGGCCAGCCCGAACAGCCCGTGCTGCAGGAAGTCGCCCGGCAGCCAGCCGGACTTGGCGAAGGACGGCAGCAGCAGCGTGTACAGCCACACCGCAAAGCCGCCCGCCAGCCCGGCCAGCGCCCCCGGCCGCGTGCCGCCGCGCCAGTACATGCCGCCGATCATCGCCGGCGCGAACTGGGCCACCGCCGCAAAGCTGATCAGCCCGATGCTGACCAGCGCATGGGCTTCGCCGGCCAGCCGGAAATACAGATAACCGAGGAGCAGGATCAGGATGATCGCCCCGCGGCGGATGCCCAGCAACACGCCGGTCAGATCGTCCTGCCCCTGCAGCACCAGCCAGCGGTAGCGCAGCAGCAGCGGCATCACCAGATCGTTGCAGACCATCGTGGACAGCGCGATCGTCTCGACGATGATCATCCCCGTCGCCGCCGACAGCCCGCCGATGAACACCAGCAACGCCAGCCAGCCATGGCCGTAAGCCATCGGCAGGGTCAGCACGAAGGTGTCGGCATCGACGCCCTGCCCGGCGAACAGCATCAAACCGCCAAGGGCGATCGGCAGCACGAAGATGTTGATCAGCAGCAGATACAGCGGAAACAGCCAGATCGCCCGGCGCAGATGGTTTTCGTTGACGTTCTCGACCACCGCCACCTGAAACTGGCGCGGCAGGAACATCACCGCCAGCATCGACAGCAGCGTCATCGCAAACCAGCTGCCATGGCTGTTGCCGCCCGCCCCCATCAGCATCAGGGGCTGCAGCTCGGCATCCTGCGCGGCCCGCGAGAAGATGTCGCCGAAGCCGTCGTAGATGCCGTAAGTCACGTAGAGGCCGACCGCGAGGAAGATCACCAGCTTGACCAGCGACTCGAAGGCCACCGCCGCCACCATGCCTTCGTGACGCTCGGTGGCATCGAGGTGGCGCGTGCCGAACAGGATCGTGAAGGCGGCCATGATCAGCGCGATGTACAGCGTCGTGTCGGCCAGCCAGGGCACCGTGCCGGCCTTCGCCGGCATCACGATGGCCGGGTAGTTGTTGAGGATCGTGAAGCTGTTCGATACCGCTTTGAGCTGCAGCGCGATGTAGGGAATCACGCCGAGCACCGCGATGACCGTCACCAGCCCGCCGAGCAGGTGGCTCTTGCCGTAGCGCGAGGCGATGAAATCGGCGATCGAGGTGATGCGGTTGGTCTTGCCGATGCGCACCATCTTCAGCATCACGAACCACCACAGGGCGACAACCAGCGTCGGCCCGAGGAAGATCGGCACGAAGCCGAGCCCGGACGACGCCGCCCGCCCGACGCTGCCGTAGTAGGTCCAGGTCGTGCAGTACACCGCCAGCGACAGCGCGTAGATCGTCGGATTGGCGATGATCGAGCGCCCCGCATCGGCGCGCTTGTCGCCCACGTAGGCGACCGCGAACAGCAGCAGCAGATAGACGAAGGAAACCGCGACGATGGTGGTGCCGGTCAGCACGTCGCGGGCCCTAGCGCTCGATGATCCACGCCATGAGCGCGATGACTGCCGCCCACACGCCGAACACGTAAAGATAGACGAGCGGAATCCCGAAGCACGCGCGCGGCACGTCGAACACCGACAGGATCGGATAATTCACCAGCACCCACCCGAGCAGGAACAGCGCCACGAGGCGCTGGCCGGTCAGCGCAGCCTTGATCATGTCCCCTCCCCCGCATGCTTTTATCCCGGATTTATAAACCGAAACGCAGACCTTGGCGAGCACGGCCGGCACCGCACGCCGAAAGCCCCGCCACGCGCGGACGACGGACGAGAAAAAGGCGCGAATGCTCGCGCCTTTTTCTCCCCCTCAAACTCCCGGCCGGACTGCACCGGGCTCCTCCCTTGTTTTATCCGTTTTACGTCCCGCGCTGTTGTTGTTGCCGCCGCTCCCGGGGGGAAGCTGCCGGCTGCGGGCCGCCCCCGGCCTCCCTGCCGGGGCGGTCGAAGCTAGCTGAAACTTACT
>SSSX01000083.1 GCA_015657735.1 Zoogloeaceae bacterium | reverse complement strand
GCGGTTGAGGATGAAGCCGCCGGCGCACAGGATCACCCCCTTGCGGGCCCGGATGAAGCGGATCGCGCCGTCCAGCCGGGCCACCGCGCCGGCCACCGCGCCGTGGCGGTCGACGATCAGCGTCAGCGCGCGGGCGTCGGTCCGGATGTCGGCGCCCAGCTCGACGGCCCGGGCACACAGCTTTTCCATCAGCACCTTGCCGCCGCCCCAGCCCTTGAACTGGGCGGTGTGCCCGCGCGGGGCCGGGCGGGCCTGGTCGCGGAAGGGCCAGGCCTGTTCGGAGCCGGACCACAGAAGGGTGTCGTCGGTGGTCGGCTCGATCCACTTGCCGGGCAGGTAGCTGCCCTTGAAGGGCACGCCCTGCGCCTCCAGCCAGCGGAAATGGGCCTCGGCGCCGGCGGCGTAGACGGCCACCCGGGCGGCGTCGGCGCCGGGGCCGCCGGCCATCGTCAGGTAGGCGGCCAGATCGGCGGTGCTGTCCTCGAAACCGTGGGCGCGCTGCACGCGGGTGCCGCCGCTGCCCCCGACGTACACCTCGCCGCCGGACAGCGCGGCGCTGCCGCCGCCGGCCGAGGCCACCTCCAGCACGCAGGTGCGGGCGCCGGCGCTGCGGGCCTCGATGGCGGCGCAGGCTCCGGCGGCGCCGAAGCCGATGACGAGCACGTCGGTGTCCACGTCCCACTGCGTCACGTCGTCGACGGGGCAGGGGCGGGCGGGGCTGAAGGAGGGGGTGTCGGGCATGGATGTCTCCGCGGTGGGTGGGAAGGCAGGAGCGGCCCACGGGGCCGGGTGCCGGCGATGCTGGGCGTTCGCCGGCGGCGCCGCATCGGCCGATTGAACTAAGCGGCGGAAACCGCGGGTGACCGTTTTGAGCTAGTCCGCTTTGACGATGGCCGCGCCGCGCGCCCGCGGGAACATCGCCGTGACATCCACTTCAGCGAGTCCAGCGTGAGCGCACAAGATCAGTTGCAGACCAGTTTCGACGTCATCGTCGTGGGTTCCGGCGCCGGTGCCATGACCGCCGCGGTGACCGCCGCCGACCAGGGCCTGTCGGTGCTGGTGGTGGAAAAGAGCGACAAG
>SSSX01000603.1 GCA_015657735.1 Zoogloeaceae bacterium | reverse complement strand
TGCACGGTCACGCCCTCAAGGATCGGCGGCGCCACCTTGCGGGCGAAGGCTTCGACGTAATCGACGATCTGGTCCTTGAGCATGAAGCCCTTGGGATCGTCGCCCTGATAGGGAAAATCCGGCAGGCGGCATTGCCAGTTGGGCGTCACCAGACAAAAGGTGTCCCAGCGGTCCTTGGCCCACGAATGGGCGACCCGGTGCTTTTCAAAGACGATGTGGTCGATGCCATTCGCCTTCAGATAGTGGCTGGTGGACAGACCGGCCTGGCCGCCGCCGATGATGGCGACCGGATAGTGGCTGCGCGACAGCAGCTCGGTGGATTGGGGGAACAGGGTATGCATGACAGCTCCTTGAAACGGGTGTGAAGCGGTGAATGAACGGGCTCAGCGTGAGCCGGGACTGAAGGACTCGACCTCGACCCGGGCCTCCGGGTCATGCTCGAAGCGGCGGGCGGTCGCATGGATGCTGGCCAGCTGATCGGTGGCGCTGGAACAGAAGTAGCCGAACTTGTGCTGGACCCGCTGGCTGGCCTCGGTGAGCGCGGTTTCGCAGCGGCCGACGAAATCGGCCACCGCGTAGCGCTCGCCCGGCTTGAGGTGATCGCCGATCACCAGCGAAGGGGAATAGCAGCGCTCGGCGCTGCCATCGGGCCAGCGCACGTGGAAATACATTTCAGGCATGGAAGACTCCGGATCGGGGGTTGAACAAGGAAAAGTCGGATTTGCGAGAACACCGGCCGGATTCACCACCCGGCATGGCGCCCGCTGTCGGCGCGGGCAAGGCGGCGAGGGCGCGGTAGACCGCCTCGTGACGGGCCGCGCAGCTGGCCCAGTCGTGACGGCGCGCGACGCCGAGGCCACGCTCCGCGAGGGCGCTGCTCAAACCGGGCAGCAACACCCGCCCCATCGCCAGGGCGATGTCCGCCGGGTCGTGGGGGTCGACCCACAGGCAGTCGTCGTCCCCCAGAAAATCGGTAAACGGCGCCCGGCGCGACACCAGCGCCGGCGTGCCGGAGGCCATCGCTTCGACGATGGCGAGGCCGAAGCCCTCCACCAGCGAAGCGAACACCAGCGCATCGGCCAGCCGATACAGGGCCGGCATGTCGGCATCGGCCAGCACGCCGGCGAGGACGACCGCCGGGGCCACGCCGGCGGCTTCGCCCGGCCGCTGCACGGGCAGGCCGGCGGCGGCCGCCTCGTCCTCCACGCGGCGGCGATACGGGCCGTGGTCGAGCAGGCTGGCACCGCCGGCGATCACCAGCTGGGCCGTGGGCAGGGCCGCCCGCAGGCGGATGAAGCCCTTCAGGATGCCGAGCGTGTTCTTGCGCGCCTCGACGCCGCCGACGGCCACGAACACCGGACCGGGGCCGAGGCCCAGGCGCGCCCGCAGCGCCGCATCGACGCCATCCGCGGCGGGCCGGAAGCGCCGCACGTCGACGCCGTTGCCGACCATCACCGCACGGCGCCCGAAACGCTCGGCCAGACGGTCGGCCCAACTCGGGCTGACCGCCAGCAGCAGGTCGGCGGCGCGGATCGAGCGGGCTTCCATCTGGTCGAGCAGCGGGTCGCCGAAGCTCTCTTCCAGGTGATGCACGGTACGCACGTAAGCGGGGACCAGGCCGTCGTCGCGCAGCGCCAGCAGCGCATTGGCGCCGATGCCGTCGTGCGCGTGGAAAACATCGAAGGCGCGCCGGCCGGGCGCGGCGAACCACTGCCGGAAGGCTTCGATGCGCGACAGCACGCGCCGACGCAAATCGTCGCCGGGCACGCCGCGGTCAGGGATCAGCTCGACCGTGGCGCGGGTCGACCGGAACAGCCCTGCGCCGGGCGCCGCCGGCGCGTGCACGCTGACGCGGTGACCGCGTTCGATCAGGGCTTCGGCGAGCTCCAGGCAATGCACCACGCCGCCGCGGGGATTGATCGAGTGGGTGAGCAAGGCGATCCGCAGGCGCTTCATGAGCGGACTCCCGCCGGACCGGACAGGCCCATCAAGGGGCTGTGCGCCAGATCGCGGAACACCGCGGCCACGCCGTCGTGCTCGACGAGCAGGCGCGTGCCGGCCTCGAAGACGCCGATCTCCGCCGCCGCAATGTCGCGCGCGGCGAAACGCTGCAGCAGCTCCGCCTGCTGGCCGGGCCGGCAGGCGAGGAGATATCCGAAGCTCGGAAAGCTGCGCAGCCAGCGCGCCGGTTCCACGCCGGCGGGCCGCGGCAGGGCGTCGAGGCAAATCCGCGCGCCGCCCCCGGAGCACTCCATCAGCATCAGCAGGGTGCCGAGCAGGCCGGCCTGGCTGATGTCCTTGGCGGCGTGGGCGAGGCCGGCTTCGGCGATGTCGGGCAGCACGGCCAGATCGCCGCGCAGGCGGGCCGGGGGCGCCGACGTGGCGGCATCCCAGTTGTCGAACGGCTCGCGGTAGCGTCCACGCAGGTCGATGGCGCCTATCAGCCGGTCGCCCGGGCGGGCCGCGAAGCTCGACAGCGGCCGGCGGGCCTCGCCCAGCACGGCGACCGCCAGCTGGCCTTGCGCACTGCGCACATTGGTATGGCCGCCGACGATCGGCACGGCGAAGGCGCGGGCTGCTGCGCGCATACCCTCCATCAGGGCCACGGCCTGCTCCGGCCCGGCGCTCCACAGCGCGTCGACGACCGCCAGCGGGCGCCCGCCCATCGCCGCCACGTCGCTGAGATTGACCATCACCCCGCACCAGCCGGCAAACCAGGCG
>SSSX01000082.1 GCA_015657735.1 Zoogloeaceae bacterium | reverse complement strand
TCCGGAAGTGAGCGGGTGCATGGAGTTGTCCTTGTTGTCGTAGAAATCCGGATGCGCTCAGCGCCGGCGGTCCAGCCGGGCCGGCAGCATGGCGTTGAGCACGTCGTCACGCTTGACGACGTGGTGGAACAACGCCGCCGCCGCATGGATGCCGATCAGCGCAAGCAGCAGCCAAGCTGCGGCGGCGTGGTAATCGCCGAGGTCGTCGGCCAGATCCTCGTCCGCGCCGACCAGCGGCGGCAGCGTGACGAGGCCGAAGAAGTTCACCTGCCGGCCGTGGGCGCTGGTCAGCGCCCAGCCGATCAGCGGCAGCGCGAACAGCAGCGCGTAGAGCCCGAAATGGGCGGTGCCGGCGGCGAGCCGGGCCATCGCCGGCATCGGCGCGCTGTCCGGCAGCGGATGCTTCGCCAGCCGCACGCCGATGCGCAGCACGGCCAGCAGCGCGACGGCCAGGCCGAGGCTGCGGTGCACGTTGATCAGCGCCGTGCGCACGGCTTTTTCCTCGAAGCCTTCGCGCACGAAGACGATGCCGACGACGAGCGCGATGAGGATCAGCGTCGCCCAGTGGAGGAAGATCAGCGCCGCCGGGCGGCGCACATTGAAGGGGATCGCGGGGGTGGAACTGGCGTGGGGTTTCATGGCCGGGCGCTCGCACGTTGGGGAAACGCGCGGACCATAGCGCCTGCAAGCCTTCAATTGCCTGACGACGCCGCGCCGGGCGGCGCCCCGGCGTTCAGGCCGGAGCCGGCTCCGGGGCCGGAAAGACGACCCGGAAGCGGGTGCCGCGACCGTCGGCGCCGCTGTCGACGAACACCTCGGCGCGGTGGCGGTCGGCCACCTCCTTGACGATCGCGAGGCCCAGGCCGGTGCCGTCGCCGCCGCTGCCGCCCACCCGGTAGAAGCGCTCGAAGATGCGCTCGCGCTCGGCCGGCGGAATGCCGGGGCCGTCGTCGTCCACCTCGACGAAGGGCGCGCCCGACTCGTCGCAGCCGCAGACCGCGGTCACCCGTCCGCCGGCCGGCGTGTAGGTGATGGCGTTCTCGACGAGGTTGGCGATCATTTCGCGGAGCATCCAGCGGGAGCCGTCGACGGTGGCCGGGGCGGTCTCGAAGCCCAGGTCGATGCGTTTCGCCAGCGCCTCGTCGAGCAGATCGGAGGCCGCCGCCTCGAGCAGCCCGGCCAGTTCGACCGGACGGTGGTCGCTGATCAGCGCCCCTTCCGACGACGAACGCGCCAGCGCCAGCATCTGGTGGGTGAAATGGGCCAGCCGGCGGGTCGAGTCGCGCAGGCGTTCGATGCGCGGCCGGGCCTCCGGCGGCAACGCGTCGACGGCCAGTTCGAGCTGGGTCTGCAGCCCGGCCAGCGGCGTGCGCAGCTGGTGGGCGGCGTTGGAGAGGAACACCTGCTGGGCGCGGCCGGCGGTATCCAGGTTGCCCATCAGCCGGTTGATGGCGCGCACCAGCGGGCCGGTCTCGCCGGGCGCGTCGGCCTCCGCCAGCGGGCTGAAGTCGCCGGGGCCGCGGCGGCCGATGCGTTCGCCGAGGGCATCGAGGGGGCGCAGCGCAAAACGCACGCCGAAATACACCAGCAGCAGCGCCGCGGCGATCAGCAGCAGGTTCGGCCACACGATCGCCATCAGGATGCGGTGCGCCGCGCGGGTGCGCTTGACGGTCGTCTCGGCGACGATGACGGTCGCCGCCAGCGCCGCGCTTTCGTAGCGGAAGCTCGCCGTGCGCAGCGTCTGCCCACCCAGCTGCGCGTCCTGCAGCACCGCGCGGTTGACCACCTCGGGGCGCGGCAGCGCCAGCAGTTCGGCGTCGCCGGCAACCACCTTGCCGTGGTCGTCGAACACCACGTACTGGACCCGGTCCTCGGTGTCCGAACGCAGGATCTGGTCGGCCGCCGGCGGCACGTCCACCTCGATGTCCAGATCGTCGTCGTCCCGCTCGAGGCGGCTGACGAGGGCGATCGCCGTGCTCGACAGGCCGTTGTCGTAGGCCTCGGCGGCGATGCCGATGGCCGAGCGGTAGTCGGCCACCATGCTGATGCCGAGCACCACCAGCAGCGGCCACGAGATGAACATCAGCAGCCGGTGGCGGAGCGTCCGCGTCTCAGCGCGCCGGCCCATCGGCAGCCTCCACCTCGATGCGGTAGCCGATGCCGCGCACGGTGCGGATGCCCACCCCGCTGCCGGCCAGCTTGGCGCGCAGGCGCGAGACGTAGATCTCGACCGCGTTGGGGGTGATCTCCTTGTCCCACTGGCTGAGGCTGTCGGCCAGCTTCTGCTTGGCGACGACCCGCGGCACCGCCAGCGCCAGCTGTTCCAGCACATCCCATTCGCGGCCGGTGAGCTCCAGTTCGCCGCCGCCGAGGCTGGCGCTGTGGCGCTGCACGTCGAGCGACAGCGCCCCGACCGTCAGCACCAGGCTGGCCGCCGCGCGGCTGCGGCGGATCAGCGCGCGCACGCGGGCCAGCAGTTCGGGCAGCAGGAAAGGTTTGACCAGATAGTCGTCGCCGCCGACGTCGAGGCCGACGACGCGGTCGTCGAGCCCGTCGCGGGCGGTGAGGATCAGCACCGGCGTCAGCACGCCGCGGCGGCGCACGCGACGGATCAGCTCCAGCCCGTCGATGCCGGGCAGGCCGATATCGACGATCGCCAGATCGTAGGCCGTGAGGCCGAGGGCGCCTTCGGCCGGCTCGGCGGCGCCCAGGTGATCGACCTGGAAGCCTTCGCGCTCCAGCCCCTCGACCAGCCCCGCGGCGAGGGTCACGTCGTCTTCCACCACCAGCACGCGCATCGCGCCTCCTTCCGTTCAGCCGGCCCGCCCCGGCATGTCGTTCCAGAACCGCTCCATCGCGATGTAGGCGTAGGACGCCGACCAGCCGATCAGCAGCAGCCCGTTGAGCGCCTCGGCCCCCGCCAGCAGACGCAGCGCGCCGCCCGGCACCACGTCGCCATAGCCGAGCGAAGTGTAGGTTTCGGCCGAGAAATACAGCGACACGTCGAACGAAAAACGGGCCGAATCGCCGAGCGTGCCCAGTCCGCCGACCCGCACCAGACCGTAGATCGCCAGCGCGTAGAGCCCGATCTCGATCACGTGGGCCAGAAACGTGGCGATGATCACCACGATCAGCTTGGCCCGCGGCCTGACCCGCAGCCGCGGCAGCGCGACCGACAGGCCGCGCAGCACTTCATAGTGGATCACGGTGGTCAGCACCAGCAGGGCCAGACACACCAGAACGACGAACAGCATCGGCATATTTCCCGGACAACGCTGCCGGACCGGCAGCTGCCCGATTCTGGCACGGCGCGGCGCCGCTGCGCTTGCGAAAGGGCAAGGAAACGTAAGGGCCCGGCAGCGGCGGCGCGTCAGGCCCCGTAGCCGAGAATCGCCTTCGTCTCGAGGAATTCCTCCAGCCCCCAGGCGCCCCACTCGCGGCCGAGGCCGGACTGCTTGTAGC
>SSSX01000602.1 GCA_015657735.1 Zoogloeaceae bacterium | reverse complement strand
GGTTGCCGTGGGCGGCACGACGCACCGCAGCCTGTCCGTCGCCATTGCGCTGTCCGTGACGGCGCACCTCGTCGCGCTGCTGGCGCCCGGCTGGCAGCTGCCCGGTGGCGACCAGACGACCCTGCCGCCGCTCGATGCGCGCCTCGCGCCGCTGCCCAAACCGGCCATCCGTCCGCCCGACGACCGCCCGCGTCCCGTTCTCGGCAACGCCCCGCCGCCCCGTCCGCGGCCCCGGCCGGTGAGACCGGTCCGTCCGGCCGAGCCGCCGGCCGGCGTGCCGACGGCCGGGCCGGCGTCCGAACCGGGCAGCGGCGATCCGCCCGGCGAAACCGCGCCGCCGCCGGCCGAAGCCCCGGCGCCGAGCGCGCCCCATCCCGACGCGACGCCCGCCGCGGGCGGCGCCGGCGGCACGGCCGGCCAGCCCGCCGGCCCGTCGGTCGGCGAGCTGTGGGCGGTCTCCGGCAAGATCCAGTACGACGTGATCCGCGGCGAGCGCAACTTCATCGTCGGCCGCACGACCCACGCGTGGACCCACGACCAGCACCACTACTCGATGGAAACCGTCATCGAAACCGCCGGCCTGGTCGGGCTGCTCAAGCCGTTCCGGATGGTCCAGCGCAGCGAGGGGCGCATCGGCCCGCGCGGCCTGCTGCCCGAAAAATTCACCGTCGAGCGCGACGGCAAGATGAAGGAGCGCGCCGATTTCGACTGGTCGTCGGCGCAGGTCGTGCTGGTCGCCGGCGACCGTCGCCGCGAGTTCTCGATCGCCGAGGGCGATCAGGACGTGCTGTCGCTGATGCATCATCTGGCCCTGCAGCCCGAGGGATCGCCGCAGGCCGAACTGCTGGTGGTGACCGGCAAGAGCGCGGTGCGCTCGGTGATCGAGAACCTCGGCATCGAGGAGCTCGACATCCCCGCCGGCAAGGTTTCGGCCTACCATCTCGGCAGCAGCGGCCACCGGGGCGAACTCAAGATCGACATCTGGCTGGCCCGCGACTACGCCAACCTGCCGGTGCGCCTGAAAATCACCGACAAGAGCGGCGAGGTGCTCGACCAGGTTGCGACCGGGGTCGACCTCGGCCCGCGCGGCGCCGCCCAATGAACCCGTTTCAACCGTTTTCCGCCGGAAGCACGCTGCGTCCGGCCGTCATCATCATCGGATTCCCATGACCATCACCGCCGCCCAGATCCAGTCCGCCAGCCAGGCCCTCCGTTCCGTCCTGCGCTTCGACTACCCCGCCGACTCCGTGCTGTCCCGCTATTTCCGCGATTTCCGCGAGCTCGGTGCGCGCGACCGGGCCTTCGTCGCCGAAGCGGTGTACGGCGTGCTGCGCCGCAAGCGCACCCTCGAGCGCCTGTGCGGCGAAGACATGTCCACCCGCAAGCTGGTCCTCGCCTGGCTGGCCCGCGTCGAGGGCACCACGCTGCGCCAGCTCGGCGACGGCCTGCACGGCCGCGACACCGACTTCTTCACCGAAGTGAAAGGCCGCGAACTCGGCGAAACGAGCCT
>SSSX01000081.1 GCA_015657735.1 Zoogloeaceae bacterium | reverse complement strand
GTCACCGGCGATGTGCCGATGGGCGCCACGCCCGACGAGGCCGGCCGGGCGATCCGCCTGGTGATGCTGGTCAATGACGTGTCGCTGCGCAACCTGATCCCCGCCGAGCTGGCCAAGGGCTTCGGCTTTTTCCAGTCCAAGCCGGCCTCGGCCTTCAGCCCGGTGGCGGTCACGCCCGACGAACTGGGCGCCGACTGGCACGACGGCAAGCTCCATCGGCCCCTCACCGTGCACATCAACGGCGAACTCTTCGGCCGCCCCGAAGCCGGCGTTGACATGACCTTCAACTTCCCGCAACTGGTCGCCCATGCCGCCCGGACCCGCGAGATGGAAGCCGGCTCGATCATCGGCTCGGGCACCGTTTCGAACGCCCAGGACGGCCTCAACGGCTCGTCGATCGCCAACGGCGGCGTCGGCTACTGTTGCCTGGCCGAAGTGCGCATGTACGAAACCATCGAAACCGGCAAGGCGCAGACGGGCTTTCTGAAGTTCGGCGACACGGTCCGGATCGAGATGCTCGACCGCAACGGCGACAGCCTGTTCGGCGCCATCGAGCAGCGCGTCGAAGCGTACCGCCGCTGACCGAAACACGCAGCCGAAGGCCGCCGCCGGCGGCCTTCAGCTGCGGCGCGACGGCGGCGGGAGCTGCTCGAGGAACGCCACCACTTCCGCCTCCAGCTTGCTGCGCCGCATCGGCGGCAGGCTCTGCCAGACGCGGCGGCCGTAAGGCTTGGTGAGCATGCGCGGATCGCAGATCGCCAGCACGCCGCGGTCGCGCTCGGTACGGATCAGCCGGCCGGCGCCCTGCTTGACGTTGATCACCGCCCGCGGCAGCTGGTATTCCATGAACGGATTGCGCCCCGATTTCTGCATGTGCTCGATGCGCGCGGCGAGCACCGGGTCGTCGGGCGGGGCGAAGGGCAGCTTGTCGATGACGACCACCGACAGCGCGTCGCCGGGCACATCGACGCCTTCCCAGAAACTCTGGCTGGCGACGAGGATCGCGTTGCCGAGGCGGCGGAAGCGGTCGAGGAGTTCGGTGCGCGGACCTTCGCCCTGGATCAGCAGCGGCAGATCGAGCTTGTCGCGCTCGAGCGCATCGGCGATCAGCTCATGGATGCGCCGCATCGCCCGCAGCGAGGTGCACAGCACGAAGGTCCGGCCGTGGGCGGCGCGGATCAGCGGGATGGCGACCTTCGCCACGGCGTCGGGGTATTCGGCGCTGTTCGGCTCGGGCATGCCCTGCGGAGCGTACAGCACGGCCTGGTTCGGGTAGTCGAAGGGCGACCCCCACACCGCCGTGTCGACCGGCGGCTCGACCCAGTTGAGGCCCAGCTCGCGGCAGTAGTGGCCGAAATCGCGCCCCACCGCGAGGGTGGCCGACGTGAACACCCAGGCCCGCGGATGGCCGTCCATCTGGCGCTTGAAAATGCTGGCGATCGACAGCGGCGTCGCGTTGAGGGACAGCGACTGGCTGAACACCTCGACCCAGCGCACCCAGTCGGTGCCTTCCGGCACCCGCCAGCGCGACAGGCGCTGCTGCAGCTCCTGCGTGCGGCGCAGGCAGTTGGCGAGGCCCTCGGAACGTTCGGCCTGGGTTTCGACGATCGTGCAGAAATCGCCAAGC
>SSSX01000601.1 GCA_015657735.1 Zoogloeaceae bacterium | reverse complement strand
TTGTCGTGATTCCGGGCGGCGCACGCTCATCCCAGTTGGTAGATCGATTTGTATTGCAGATAGCCGGCCATTGACTCGGGCCCCAGTTCGCGGCCCAGGCCACTGGCCTTCAAGCCACCGAAAGGTGCGTTCAGGTCAGGCAGATAGCCGTTGATGCCGACGGTGCCCGATTCGATCCGGCGGGCCAGCCGGGTGGCGCGTTCGCGATCGGCGGACCAGACGCTGCCGCCGAGGCCGTAGTCGGACGCGTTGGCCAGCTGGATTGCTTCTTCCTCATCCGCGTACGGAATGATCGAAAGCACCGGGCCGAAAATCTCCTCCCGGGCGATCGCCGCCGAGTTGCTCACGTCCGCAAACACCGTCGGCTCGACGAACCAGCCGCGTTCCATGGCGGCCGGCCGACCACCGCCGGCGACCAGGGTCGCCTCGGCCCTGCCCCGGGCGATGTAGCCCTCGACGCGTTCCCGGTGGGCCCGCGACACCATCGGCCCGATGAGCGTCCGCCGATCGAGGGCGTCCCCCACCGGAAGGGCTGCCACGGCGGCCGCGACCGCGTCGACGACGGCGGCGTACCGGCTGCGCGGAGCGAGAATCCGCGTGCAGGAAAAACAGGCCTGCCCGTTGTTGAGCAGGGACACCGACGGGATCGCCTGCAGGTAGGCATCCAGATCCGCATCTTCCAGGAGGATGGCCGCCGATTTGCCGCCCAGCTCCAGGCTCACCGGGCGCAGCAGCGCGCCGCAGGCCTGGGCGATCGTCCGGCCGGCCGCGGTGGAACCGGTGAAGGCGACCTTGTCGATGCCCGGATGGGAGACCAGATAGGCCCCCAGATCCCGACCACCCGGCACCCAGTTGATGACGCCCGGCGGCAATTGCGCTTCTTCGGCTGCTTCGGCCAGCAGGAAGCAGTCGAGCACCGTTTCAGGCGAAGGCTTGAGGACGATGGTGCAGCCCGTTGCCAGCGCCGGGCCGATTTTCATCATCGACAGCGCGACCGGAAAGTTCCACGGCACGATGGCGCCGATCACCCCGACCGGCTCCCGGCGGACCCGCGTGGTGAAGCCCATGGGTGACGGGCGCGATTCCTCGACGTCGAGGGCGCCGGCGAGGCCCGCGTAGTAGCGCAGCATGCCAACGACGAAGCCGCATTCCAGCTGTTCGGCTACCACGATGGGCATGCCGTTCTGCGTGCTCACGGCCTGGGCGATGGCGGGGGCGCGCTTGTCGACCGCGTCGGCGAAGCGGCCG
>SSSX01000080.1 GCA_015657735.1 Zoogloeaceae bacterium | reverse complement strand
GTGGATCAGCTTTTCGACATCGGCCATGTGCAGGCCGACGGTCGGCTCGTCGAGCACGTACAGCGTGTGCTTCTCGGGCGGCAGCGGGCGTCCCGGGCCGGTCGCCGACTCGCCGGCGCGGCCGCGCACCTTGGCCAGCTCGGACACCAGCTTGATGCGCTGGGCCTCGCCGCCGCTGAGGGTCGGGCTGGGCTGGCCGAGGGTCAGGTAGCCGAGACCGACGTCCTGCAGCAGGCGCAGCGGGTGGGCGATCGACGGGTGGGCGGCGAAGAAATCGACGGCCTCCTCGACCGGCATGTCGAGCACCTCGGCCACCGAGCGGCCCTTCCAGTGCACGGTCAGCGTTTCGGGGTTGAAGCGGGCGCCGCCGCAGGCCTCGCAGGGCAGCTTCACGTCGGGCAGGAAGTTCATCTCGATGGTGATGCGGCCCTGGCCTTCGCAGACCGGGCAGCGCCCGGCGTCGGTGTTGAAGGAGAAGCGCGAGGCGTTCCAGCCGCGCATCTTCGCCTCGGTGGTGTCGGCGAACAGCTTGCGGATGGTGTCCCAGAAGCCGATGTAGGTGGCCGGGCAGCTGCGCGGCGTCTTGCCGATCGGGGTCTGGTCGACTTCGAGCACGCGGCCGATCTGGCTGGCGCCGTCGATGGCCGTGCATCCGACCGGGCTGCCGGCCATCAGGCTGGCGTGGAGCACGTCGCGGGCAAAGGTCGATTTGCCCGAGCCGGACACGCCGGTGACCACCGTCAGCCGGGCCAGCGGCACGCGGGCGCTGACCGCCTTGAGGTTGTGCAGGTTCGCGCCGCGCACCCCCAGCGCCGGGTGCGCGTCGGCCACCGCCCGCCGCGGCGCCAGCGGATGGGCCAGCGGCGCCGCGAAGCAGCGGCCGGTGGCCGATTCGGGGGCGGCGATCAGCTCGGCCAGGCGCCCCTCGGCGACCACCCGCCCGCCGCGCACGCCGGCGCCGGGGCCGAGGTCGATGACGTGGTCGGCGCGGCGGATGGTGTCCTCGTCGTGCTCGACGACCAGCAGCGTGTTGCCGCGGCCGCGCAGCTTTTCGAGCGTGTCGAGGAGCAGCCGGTTGTCGCGCGGGTGCAGGCCGATGGTCGGTTCGTCGAGGATGTAGCACACGCCGGTGAGGTTCGACCCGAGCTGGGCGGCCAGCCGGATGCGCTGCGCTTCGCCGCCCGACAGCGTCGGCGCGGCGCGGTCCAGCGCCAGGTAGGCCAGCCCGACCTGCTGCAGAAAGTCGAGCCGGCCGCGGATCTCGGCGATCAGGTCGCGGCCGATGTCGGCCTCGCGGCGGTCGAGCTGCAGCGTGCCGAAGAAGCCCGACACCTTGCCGACCGGCAGCGAGGCCAGTTCGTGCAGGCCCAGATCGCGGAAGCGTACCGCGCGGGCCACCGGATTGAGGCGCGCGCCGTGGCAGCCGGGGCAGGCTTCGTCGGGGTCGGCGTCGAGTTCGCCCAGATCGAGGTCGTCGGGGTTGTCGACGCGGCCGGAAATCTTCAGGCCGGTGCCGTAGCAGTCCGGGCACCAGCCGTGCCTGGCGTTGTAGGAGAACAGGCGCGGATCGGGTTCCGGAAAGCTGGTGCCGCAATCCGGGCAGGCGCGCAGCGTGGACAGCGTGATGAGGGGCGCGCCCGGCGCGTCGAGACGCAGCACTTTCAGCACGCCCTTGCCGTGCTCCAGCGCGGCCTCCACGCCCTCGCGCAGCAGGGTTTCGGTCTGCGCGCCGACGACGACCATGCCGAGCGGCAGCTCGATGTTGTGTTCCTTGTAGCGGTCGAGGCGCGGCCATTTGCGGGTCGGCAGGTAGTCGCCATCGACGCGCAGCTGCTCGAAGCCCTTGCCGCGCGCCCACTTGGCGAGGTCGGTGTACAAGCCCTTGCGGCCCACCACCAGCGGCGCCAGCAGCTCGACCGACTGGCCGGCGCAGTCGCGCATGATCTGGGCGACGATGGCCTCGAAGCTCTGCGGCGTCACCGGCACGTTGCAGTCGGGGCAGAACTGGGTGCCGAGCTTGGTGTACAGCAGGCGCAGGAAGGGCTGGATCTCGGTCAGCGTGCCGACCGTGCTCTTGCGTCCGCCGCGGCTGACGCGCTGCTCGATGGCCACTGTCGGCGGAATGCCGAAGATCGCGTCCACGTCCGGCCGCGCCGAGGGCTGGGCGAACTGGCGGGCGTAGGCGTTGAGCGATTCGAGGTAGCGGCGCTGGCCCTCGCCGAAGACGATGTCGAAGGCCAGCGTCGATTTGCCCGAGCCCGACAGGCCGGTGATCACCGTGAAGCGGTCGCGCGGGATCGTCAGGCTGACGTTCTTCAGGTTGTGGTGGCGGGCGTGGCGGATGGTGATCGCGTTGTCCGGCCGCGCCCGGTAGCGCGGCGCCGGTTCGGCGAGGGCCGGCGCCGCGTGCAGCGTCGCGAGCTGCGCGGCGTAGTCGGCCAGCGCGCGGCCGGTGTGCGAGGCCGGGTTGGCTTTGATCTCGGCCGGCGGGCCTTCGGCGACGATCATCCCGCCGCCGGCGCCGCCTTCGGGGCCGAGGTCGACGAGCCAGTCGGCGGCGGCGATGACATCGAGGTTGTGCTCGATGACGACCAGCGAATGGCCGGCGTCGAGCAGTTTTTCGAAGGCCGCCAGCAGGCGCGCGACATCCTCGAAGTGCAGGCCGGTGGTCGGCTCGTCGAACAGGAACAGCAGGCCGGCGGCGTCGGCGGCGTCGCCCTTCTTCGATTTCCTGGTCGCCAGCTGGGCCGCTTCGGCGAGGTAGCCGGCCAGCTTGAGGCGCTGCGCCTCGCCGCCGGACAGCGTCGGCACCGGCTGGCCGAGGCGCAGGTATTCGAGGCCGACGTCGGCCAGCGGCGCCAGCGCAGCCAATACGGCTTTCTGGTCGGCGAAGAAGGCCAGCGCTTCGGAGACGGTCATCTCGAGCACCTCGGCAACGCTTTTGCCGCGCCAGCTCAGCGCCAGGATTTCCGGCCGGTAGCGCTTGCCGTCGCAGTCCGGGCAGCGCAGGTAGACGTCGGACAGGAACTGCATCTCGACGTGCTCGAAGCCCGAGCCGGTGCAGGTGGGGCAGCGCCCGGTGCCGGAGTTGAAGCTGAAGGTGCCGGGCGTGTAGCCGCGCTCCTTGGCCTCGGGCAGGTTGGCGAACAGCTTGCGGATCGCGTCCCAGGCGCCGACGTAGCTGACCGGGTTGGAGCGCGCGCTCTTGCCGATCGCCGACTGGTCCACCATCACCACGCCCTTGAGCGCGTCGGTGCCGGCCAGCGCGTCGAAGGCGCCGGGCGGCTCGGCGGGCTGGCCGAAGTGCTTGGCGAGGGCCGGGTACAGCACGTCCTGGATCAGCGTCGATTTGCCCGAGCCGGACACGCCGGTGATGCCGGTGAGGCGCCGCAGCGGGATGGCCAGATCGACGCCGCGCAGGTTGTGCTGGCGCGCGCCGCGGAGCGTGAGGCGCGCGGCGTCGGCGGCGACCGGGCGCGACGCGCGGCGCGTGTCGACGCGCTTGCGGCCGGCCAGGTAGGCGCCGGTCAGCGAGGCTGGATCTCTGGCGATCTGCGCCGGCGGGCCGTAGGCGACGATCTCGCCGCCGCGCTCGCCGGGGCCGGGGCCGATGTCGAGCAGGCGGTCGGCGGCAAGCATCAGCTGCGGGTCGTGCTCGACGACGACCAGCGAGTTGCCGGCGTCGCGCAGGCGTTCCATGACCCCGAGGATGCGTCCGATGTCGCGCGGGTGCAGGCCGATGGACGGTTCGTCGAGCACGAATAGCGTATTCACCAGCGAGGTGCCGAGCGCGGTGGTGAGGTTGATGCGCTGCACCTCGCCGCCCGACAGGGTGCGCGACTGGCGGTCGAGCGTCAGGTAGCCGAGGC
>SSSX01000600.1 GCA_015657735.1 Zoogloeaceae bacterium | reverse complement strand
GGCCGGCTCCCAGCGATGGATGAAGACCAGCCGGCGGCCGTTGCGCAGCGCGCTGAGGAGCTGCGCATGCAGCCCGCTCACGTGGAACAGCGGCACCGCGGTGAGCGTGGTGGGCGGCAGCCCGCGGGCCATGATGCGGGCTACCGCCTCGGGCGAGCTGAGGCCCGACACGGCGCCGATGAAATCGATGTTGAACAGCGCCTGGCACACCGCGCGGTGGGTGGACAGCACGCCCTTGGCGCGGCTGGTGGCGCCCGAGGTGAACAGGATCAGGGCCGGATCGTCCGGCCCCACCTCGACCGCCGGCAGCGGCGGGGCCGGCAGCGCCGCCAGGTCGGCATAGCGCAGGCAGCCGGCGGCGCCGGCGTCGGTCACCACCGTCAGCAACGCCGGAGCGCCGTCACCGGCGATCCGGGCCTGGCGCTCGGGGTCGCAGAACAGCACCCGCGGACGCAGGTCGGCCAGCGCGGCGCGGAGTTCCTCGCCCAGCCCGAAGCTGTTGATCGGCGCCGGGATGGCGCCGAGCAGCGCGCTGGCCACAAAAGCCACGCCCCATTCCGGGCGGTTGCGCATGGCGATGGCGACCCGGTCGCCGCGGCCGACGCCCGCCGCGTGCAGGCGCGCGGCCACCGCGTCGGCGGCAGCGAAGAAGCGGTTGAAAGTCCAGGTTTCGTCCTGGTAGCGGATGTAGGGCTGGTCGCCGTGGGCGCGGCTCGCCGCCAGCAGCGCCGGGAGGGTCGGGAAGGCGTTGCGGTAGCGGCGCTCCACGCCGCCGCCCACCGGGCAGTCGATCACTTCGAAGGGGGCGCCGGGGGCGGTGAGCTGGGCCCGCGCCTGCAGCGCCAGCTGGATGGCTTGCGTCATGTGTGTGTCTCCTCGCCGGCGGCGTGGCGCCGGTTGTTCTGGGGGTGGCGTGAATCCTGAACCGGGGGTTTAGCCCGTGGCGGCGAATCGGTAAACCCCGTCCTCGTCGAGCACCCGCACGATTTCCCCGGCGTAGCGCAGCCACGACAGGTGGGCGACGGTCTCGCCGAGCGCCATCATGTCCTCCGCCGGGCTCAGCGGGCGCGAAAAGAGCACCTGCATCGCCTCGAAGGCGGACAGGCGCTGGCGCCCGGCCAGCGCGGCGGCGAGCAGCGCGAACTGCTGGCGGTGGTGGGCCCGCAGCTCGGCCACGCGGGGCCGCAGGCCGCGGAAGACCCGTTCGTGGGACGGCAGCACCAGGGTGTGCGGCGCCAGGCGCTCGAGCCGGTCGAGGGAGTCGAACCACAGCTGCAGCGGATTGCCCTCCGGCTCGACGCTGGACACCAGCACATTGGAGGTGATGCGCGGCAAGAGCTGGTCGCCGGCGATCAGGATGGCGTCGTCGGCGCAGTACAGGCAGGCGTGCTCGGGCGAATGCCCTTCGCCGACGATGATCTGCCACGCCCGCCCGCCGATGTGCATCCGGTCGCCGGCGCGCAAGCGGCGGAAGCTCTGCGGCTGTGGCGGCATGAAGGGGTCGCGGCGCAGGCCGGCCAGCATGCGCGCAATGCGTTCGGCCGGCATGCCGGCGCGCCGGTGGAAGTCGACCAGCCCGTCCGGCGGCGGGTCGGGCAGACGCTCGCCGAGCGCGCGCATCGTGAAGTATTCCCCGTAGGTCATCCACAGCGGAATCCCGAAGCGTTCCATCAGCCAGCTGGCCAGGCCGGCGTGGTCGTAGTGGAAATGGGTGCAGATCAGGCCCTTGAGGGGCCGGCCGGCCAGCCGGCTGGCCGCCACCGTCTCCCAGCGCGCCTTGCAGTCGGCGGTGTGGAGGCCGGTATCGACGATGAACCAGCCATCGCCGTCGTCCAGCAGATACACGTTGATGTGGTCCAGCTGCATCGGCATCGGCATGCGCAGCCACAGCACGCCGGGCGCCACCTCGACGGCGGAAGCGTCGGGGGCCGGCGGCGCGAAGGGAAAGGCGATGGGGTCCGCGCCGGGTGGGGGCGCGGGAGAATGCGGGTCTCGGGCACGGTCGGCCATGGTCGCTCCTTGGGTCATGCCCCCGAATCTAGGCGCCCGGCCGCCGCACCAACACGTCCAAAAGGACGATGCCCGCGCCGCCCCCGGCACCCACCATCGCAGCCTGACCCCCTGACCCGGAGCGCGCCATGAAACCGGAAATCCTCCCCCCGCCCCCCGCCGTCACCTGGCGGACCCATCTGAGCCTGCTGTTGCTGGCGCTGGTGTACGTCTTCTCGTACATCGACCGCAATGTGGTCGCCATCCTGATCGAGCCGATCAAGCGCGAGTTCGGCGCCAGCGACACCGAGATGGGCCTGCTCACCGGCCTGGCCTTCGGCATGCTGTACGCCGTCGCCTGCATTCCGCTCGGCCGCCTCGCCGACCGCGGCGCCAACCGGCGCAACATCGTCGCCGTCTGCTGCGGCCTGTGGAGCCTGGCCACCGTGGCCTGCGGCATGGCCGCGCAGTTCTGGCAGCTGATGAGCGCGCGGATGGCGGTGGCCATCGGCGAGGCCGGCGGCATGGCGCCGGCGATCTCGATGATCGCGGATCTCTACCCCAGGGAACGGCGCTCGCTGGTGATCAGCCTGTTCATGATGGGGCCCCACATCGGCCTGCTGCTCGCCATGGTCGCCGGCGGCTGGATCGCCCAGCACCACGGCTGGCGGACGACCTTCCTGTTCTTCGGCATCCCCGGGGCGCTGCTCGCCGCGCTGGTCTGGCTGGTGGTGGGCGAACCGCGCCGCGGCGGCTTCGACGGCCCGGCGCCGGTTGCCGCGCCGGCCGGCGGCGACGGCCTGCCGGCCCAGCTGCGCGCGCTGCTCGCCATCCAGCCCTTCCGCCTGCTGTGCCTGGGCTGCGGCCTGGCCGGGATCGCCGGCTACGGCTACGGCATCTGGGCGCCGACCTTCCTGGTGCGCAGCCACGGCATGCCGCTGGCCACCGCCGGGCTGCTGTTCGGATTCACCAGCGGCCTCGGGGCCGCCGCCGGCGCGATCTTCTGCGGCTGGTACTGCGACCGCCTCACCCGCCGCGACCCGCGCTGGCAGCTGCGCCTGCCGCTGATCGGGATCGTCATCAGCCTGCCGCTGGGCTGCGCCTTCCTGCTGTGGCCGGCCGGCGCCTACTGGACCGTCGGCACTCTGGCGATCCCGCACGCGATGCTCTTCGCGGCCGGCTTCGGCTTCTTCAACAGCTGGTGGCCGCCGCTCGCCTACGCGGCGTCGAGCCATCTCATGCCGGCGCGCCAGCGGACCCTCGGCGCCGCCGTGCTCAACCTCTTCCTGACCCTTTTCGGCGCCGGCTTCGGCCCGCTGGTATCGGGCGCACTGAGCGATTTCTTCACCGCCAGCCTGGGGCCCGGCAGCCTGCGCTATGCGCTGGTGGCCACGCTGACGCTGCTGGTGCTCACGGTGCTGCTGTTTGCGCGGGCGATCCAGCCTTACGCCCACCGCCTGAAAGCGATGGGCGCCGCCTGAG
>SSSX01000599.1 GCA_015657735.1 Zoogloeaceae bacterium | reverse complement strand
ACCCAGTGGCCACCGTTGCTGCGCTTGATGAATGCCAGTTGTTTCATGACCGCTCTCCTCGGAGTTGATGGACGTACTCTAGAGGGCAGTCGGTCGGGCGACTAGATCGTTAAATCAGAAAACACTTTCCAATGTTTTGCACAATGTAATCCGATGCGGCGCGACCATCCGCAAGCCGGTAGCGACATGCCGGGAGCGAATCAGGCTACAAACGGCCAGCCATACGGAATGCGGTTTTCCGTACGGATTCCAAACCAAAGAAAAAGGCCACCCGGAAGGTGGCCTGAGTTCCTGATTTGATGGCGCGCCCGAGACGATTCGAACGTCCGACCCCTGCCTTCGGAGGGCAGTACTCTATCCAGCTGAGCTACGGGCGCGCGGGGAAAAGCCGCAACTTTGCGTTGCGCGGCGCGCAGGATAGCGCGAATCAGGGGCAGAGTCCATGCTTTGTCTGACAGATCGGGAATACCCTCGCTATAATCAGTACTTTACTCAATCGTCCCCGTACTCGAGGAATTCAGCATGTCGGATTTTCGTCGCTCTGCCCCCGTCCGTTCCTGCGCGCGGATCGCGCTTTCCATCGGCGTTGCCGCCCTGGCTACCCAGCTCGTAGGTTGCGGCAAGAAGGCTGCCGTCGATGAAGAACTCTCCGCCAAGCTGACCCAACCCGTCGCCCAGGTGGTGCTGGCTGCTGCGCCTGCCGCTGCGCCGGGCAGCCGCAAGGGCGAGGAAATCTACACTGCGGTGTGCGGTGCCTGCCACGAAAGCGGGGCTGCCGGAGCGCCGAAGGCCGGCGACAAGGGTGCCTGGGGTCCGCGTCTGGCTCAGGGCTTCGACGGGCTGGTGAAATCGGCGACGGCCGGCAAGAACGCGATGCCGCCGAAGGGTGGCGCAGCCGACCTCACCGAGAACGAACTGAAGCGCGCGGTGGCCTTCCTCGCCAACAAGGCTGGCGCCGGCTTCAAGGCTCCGGACTGATCCGCGAACCGGCGCCCTGCGGGGCGCCGGGTTGGCAACCGGCAATAAAAAAGCGCAGACCGTTGTCTGCGCTTTTTTATTGTTGGGTCCCCCGCGAATGCCGTCAGGCTTGCATCCTGAACCGGAGTTCAGGGGGGTCGCTTTCCTTCCGCCTCAGGCACACTCGACGAGGAGCGCACACACTGGCGGTTTCTTTGGGCCGCGACCCGTGTCACGTAGACATTGGTTCAAGGAGTTTAAAGCCTTGACCAACACCGCAGGGGATAACTGAACCGTCTTCCAAACCGCTGATCACTTCCGTCCGGGCGTGGCTCAGAAGAGCTTTTCCTGCTCTGCCAGCACGCCGTCGAGGCGACCGTTGATGTGTTCGATTCTACGCTTGAGCGTCGGGATGTCAAATCCGCCGGCGCGCTGGAACTGCAGAAATTCGTGGGTGATGTTGAGCGCCGTCATGACCGCCAGGCGCTCGCCGGCCGAGTTGGTCTTGCCGGCCAGATCGCGCATTTTTTCGTCGAGATAGGCCACGGCGGCGAGCAGGCCGTCTTTTTCTTCGGGCTTGCAGGCGACGCGGTATTCGCGCCCGAGCAGCTTGATGTCGAGTTGTTCCATTCAGTCCTCCAGCCGGACCTGCGAACGAAGTGGGCGGAATCCCGGCATTTCAGACTTCGGGAATGCGGGCGAGCAGGGCTTCGAGGCGGCTGCCGACGAGGCCGAGCTTGTCGGTGAGTTCGCGGTTGGCCATTTCGAGGGCGTCGACCCGCTCCTGCAGACGGCGGTTGTCGGCCACGGCGCTAGCGTGCTGGCTGTTCAGCCGCGTCTGCTCGGCGGCATGACGGCTGAGCAGTTGTTCGAGTTTCTGTTCGAGTGAGGCGAGTTCGGCGTCCATCCGGAAATGTTAGAGAGGGGCGCGTGAGCGGTCAAGCGAGCCGCCGGTCGGGCGACGCAGCGCGGCGGCGGCCGGGCCGTCGCCGAAGCAGTCGGCGAGGCGCGCCAGGTCGAGGTTGCGCTCGATGCTGTCGGCCAGGCGTTCGAGGTCGGCCTGGCGACGGGCGGCGAGGTCGACCCGCACGGCATCGGCGACGCCGGCCCAGGCGAGGAGCGCGGCGAGCGCGTCCGGGTGGTCGAAGAGGCCGTGCAGGTAGGTGCCGAGGATCCGGCCGTCGTCCGACCGGGCGCCGTCGGCGCGCCCGCCGGCGAGGTGCACCGCCGGCCGTTCGAGCGCCGGACCGTGGCTGACGCCCATGTGGATCTCGTAGCCGGCGACGGCCGGCGCGCCCGGCAGGGTCAGCCGGCCGGTGACGTTGTCGAGCTGCTTTTCGGCTTCGAGGGTCGTTTCGATATCCAGCAGGCCGAGGCCGGCGACGCTGCCCGGCGCGCCTTCGAGGCCGAGCGGATCGTGCAGGCAGCGGCCGAGCATCTGGTAGCCGCCGCAGATTGCGACGAGCTTGCCGCCGTAGCGCAGGTGGCGCGCGATGGCTTCGTCCCAGCCCTGCGCGCGCAGCCAGGCGAGGTCGGCCTGGACCGCCTTGGAGCCGGGCAGCACGATCAGGTCAGCCGGCGGGAGCGGCTGGCCGGGGCCGACCCAGCTGAAATCGACCTGCGGGTGCAGGCGCAGGGCATCGAGGTCGGTGTGGTTGGAGATGCGCGGATACACCGGCGCGACGACGCGCAGGCGGGCCTCGGTCTTGTCGGCGCGGGCGTCGGCGAGGGCATCCTCGGCGTCGAGGAAGAGGCCGTGCAGATAGGGCAGCACGCCCAGCACCGGGCGGCCGGTGCGCGCTTCGAGCCAGTCGAGGCCGGACTGCAGCAGGCCGATGTCGCCGCGGAAGCGGTTGATGACGAAGCCCTTGACGCGGGCCTGCTCGGTCGGCGCCAGCAGTTCGAGGGTGCCGACCAGGTGGGCGAAGACGCCGCCGCGGTCGATGTCGGCGACGAGGATCACCGGGCAGTCGACGGCCTCGGCGAACCCCATGTTGGCGATGTCGCGGTCGCGCAGATTGATTTCGGCCGGACTGCCGGCGCCTTCGACGAGCACCGCCTCATAGCCGGCGGCGAGGCGGCCGTGGCTTTCGAGGACGGCCGCCATCGCGCGCGGCTTGTAGTCGTGGTAATCGCGCGCCGACAGGTTGGCGACGGCGCGGCCATGGATGATCACCTGCGCGCCGATGTCGGTGGACGGCTTGAGCAGCACCGGGTTCATGTCGGTGTGCGGGGCGAGACCGGCGGCCAGCGCCTGCAGGGCCTGGGCGCGGCCGATCTCGCCGCCGTCGACGGTAACGGCCGAGTTGAGCGCCATGTTCTGCGGCTTGAAGGGCGCGACACGCACGCCGCGGCGGGCCAGCAGGCGGGCCAGACCGGCGACCAGGGTGCTCTTGCCGGCATCCGAGGTGGTGCCCTGAACCATCAGGGTGAGGGCTTGACGCATGGCTTACAATTGATGGGCAACGAAGTTTTCCATTATCCCATGTCCGCCCTGCACCTCGCCGTTCTGTTCTCCGTCGCCGTCCCGCTGGGTCTCGGCCTGCTGCTCGACCGTCTGTTCGGCGAGCCGCGCCACCATCACCCGCTGGTCGGCTTCGGCCGCTACGCGACGGCCATCGAACGCCTCTTCCGGCGCCTCGGCAGCAATCGCGGCGTCGGCCTGCTGGCGTGGAGCGCGGCGGTGCTGCCGTGGGTCGCCGTGGCCGGTTCGCTGAAGGCCGGCAACGCCTGGCTGGGCCTGGCCCTCGACGTCGGCCTGCTGTACTTCGCGGTCGGCAGCCGCAGCCTGGCCGAGCACGCCCGCGCGGTGGCGGCGCCGCTGGCCGCCGGCGACCTGGCCGGCGCGCGGCAGCGGCTGGCCTGGATCGTCTCGCGCGACACCGCCGAACTCGACGAATCCGGCGTCGCCCGCGCCACCGTCGAATCGGTGCTCGAAAACGGCAACGACGCGATCTTCGGCGCGCTGTTCTGGTTCGCGCTGCTCGGCGGGCCCGGGGCGTTGATGTTCCGTCTCGCCAACACGCTGGATGCGATGTGGGGCTACCGCACGGCGCGCTACCTGCGCTTCGGCTGGGCCGCGGCGCGCATCGACGACGTGCTGAACTTCGTGCCGGCCCGCCTCACCGCGCTGAGCTACGCGCTGCTCGGCCACACCGCCGCCGCGCTGCGCTGCTGGCGCACCCAGGCGCCGGCCTGGGACAGCCCCAACGCCGGCCCGGTGATGGCGTCCGGCGCCGGCGCGCTGCACGTCCGCCTCGGCGGCCCGGCGGTCTATCACGGCCGCCTGGAGCGCCGTCCGACCCTCGGCACCGGCACCCCGGCGCGCGCCGCCGACATCGACAAGGCGGTCGCGCTGGTGCACAACAGCGTGTGGCTGTGGGTGCTGGCGATCGCCGTGCTGAACGTGCTGATCCATGCTTGAACACGGCGGGCGGCTGCGGGCGGCGGCCCGTCGCCACGGCATCGCGCTGGCCGACTGGCTCGATCTGTCGACCGGCATCAACCCGCAGGCCTACCCGGTGCCGCCGCTGCCGGCGGCGGTCTGGCAGCGCCTGCCGGAAACCGACGACGGCCTCGAAAGCGCCGCCGCCGACTTCTACGGCAATCCGCTGCTGCTGCCGGTGGCCGGCTCGCAGGCGGCGATCCAGGCCCTGCCGGCGTGCTTCCCGCCCGGCCGCGTGGTGACCCTCGCGCCGACCTACGCCGAACATCCCCACGCCTGGCGTGGGCACGCCGTCAGCGCGCTGCCCGCCGCGCGGATCGACGCCGCCGTCGCCGATGCCGACACGCTGCTCCTGGTCCAGCCGAACAACCCCGACGGCCAGCGCTTCCCGCGCCGCCAATTGCTCGCCTGGCATGCCGCGCTCGCCGCCCGCGGCGGCCGGCTGATCGTCGACGAGGCGTTCATCGACGGCGACCCGGCCGACAGCCTGGTGCCGCTGGCCGGGCAGCCGGGGCTGGTGGTGCTGCGTTCGGTCGGCAAGTTCTTCGGGCTGGCCGGCGCGCGGGTCGGCTTCGTGTTCGCCGAGGCCGGGCTGCTCGCCGCACTGGCCGACCGCCTCGGGCCGTGGGCGGTATCCGGTCCGGCGCGCGGTGCCACCGCCGCCGCGCTGGCCGACCGGGCCTGGCAGGCCGCCGCCCGCGAACGCCTCGCCGCCGACAGCCACCGGCTCGGCGCCGTGCTCGACCGCCACGGCCTTCGCGGCGGCAGCGGCACCGCGCTGTTCCAGTGGCGCCCCCGCGCCGACGCCGCCGACCTCCATCGGCGGCTGGCCGAACGGGGTATCCTGACCCGCCTGTTCGACACTCCGTCCGGTCTGCGCTTCGGCCTGCCCGGCGACGCAGCCGACTGGTCGCGCCTCGACGCGGCCCTCGCCGCCGTGGCGAAGTGACCGCCGCCCGCAACTCACACTCCGATTCCGCCATGCGCCGACTGTCCATCGCCCTGCTGCTCATCCTGCTCGCCGCCGGCACCGCCCGGGCCGACATCGAAGTCGCCGACGACCTCGGTCAGACCCTCCGCCTCGCCCGCCCGGCGGCGCGCATCGTCAGCCTCGCGCCCCACATCACCGAGCTGCTGTTCGCCGCCGGCGCCGGCGAGCGCGTCGTCGGCGCGGTGCAGTACAGCGACTACCCGGAAGCGGCGAAGAAGGTCGCCCGGGTCGGCAGCTACACCGCGGTGGACATGGAGAAGGTCATCGCACTGAAGCCCGATCTGGTCGTCGCCTGGAAGAGCGGCAACCGCGACACCCATCTCGACAAGCTGCGCGCCCTCGGCATCCCGGTCTTCGTCAACGAACCGCGGCGCATCGACGACGTCGCCAGGAGCCTCGCCCGGCTCGGCCGGCTGGCCGGCAGCGATGCCGCCGGCGACGCCGCCGCCCAGGCCTTCCGCAAGCGCCACGCCGCCCTCGCCGCCCGCTATTCGGCGCGCCCGCCGGTGCGCATGTTCTACGAAGCCTGGAACCGGCCGCTGATGACCGTGAACGGCGAACATCTGATTTCCGACGTGATCCGCCTGTGCGCCGGCGACAACGTGTTCGCCAAGCTGCCGGTGCTGGCGCCGGTGATCGACACCGAAGCGGTGCTCGCCACCCAGCCGGAGGTCATCGTCGCCAGCGGCATGGGCGAAGCGCGGCCCGAATGGCTGGACGACTGGCGGCAGTGGACCAAACTGCCGGCGGTCGCCAGGGGCAACCTGTTCTTCATCCCGCCGGACCAGATTCAGCGCCACACGCCGCGCATCCTCGACGGCGCCGAGCGCCTGTGCGGACAACTCGACGAAGCGCGGGCGCGGCGATGAAGGCGCGCGCACTCGTCGCCGCGGCGCTGATCGCGGCCGGCCAGCCGGCCACGGCGGCCGACAGCGGCCCGCTGCCCGGCGAGATCGTCACGCGCATCGGCCAGGTTGCCGCCGTCCCGGCCGACCAGCGCCGCGTACCGGGCTTTGCTGGCGCCTGGCGGCGCGCCGAGGCGCAGGACAAGGTCGTCGAACGCATCGCCGCCCTGGAGGCGCGGAGCACTCCACCGTGCCGCGACGTGCAGGTCACCGACACCGTGCAGGCCGCCCCCGACCTGATCGAAACGCGGCCGGCGCCGGTCCACCACGCCCTCGAGCGGTGGACCGTCAGCGCCTGCGGCAGCCGCCGGCAGTACGACGTCTGGTATCGCTACGAACGCGACGCGTCGCGGCTGGTGGTGGCCGACAGCGACGCCGGCGATTTCCAGGCCGTCCTCGATCCGCCCTACCGGCGCCTGCGCGAGCTGGCCGCCGCACGCCGCGCCGACGAAGCCGCCGGGCAGGTGCGCTGGCTCAACCTGCCGCTGCCGCCCGCCTCTCTGCCGGCCGGCAACAGCCACGGCCCGGGCGGCTGGAGCGCCGACTTCGTGCCGGCCGGCGAGAGCATCCGCGACTGGACGCAGCTGGTGTCGGTGCAGGGCCTGCCGCGCCGGAACGTCCCAGGCCAGGCGCTGGCGCTGCTCGAAGGCATGCAGGCGGCGCGCGCCCGGCGCTGCAATGTGCCCGCCGGGCCGGTCGAAGCGCTGGGCTGGGGCGACGGCCAGCGCGGCGAAACCCTGCAGACGGTGCTCGTCTGCCCACGCGTGCCCGACACCAATTTCGCCGAGCTGGCGGTCGTCAAGGCCATCGAGGGGCCGGATTTCCTCTACGTCATCCAGCGCGCGTGGCGCCTGCCGGCCGGCGACGCCGATCGCGTCCGCGCCGACAGCCGCGAGCCGCAGGCCGCCGCCGAGGCCTTTCTGGCCGGCGTCAGGCTGTGCGATCCGGCCGTCGGCAAGACCGACTGCGCGGCCCCTTTCCCGCGCTAGCGGCGGACGCCCACGACCTTCTGATACAAGCCGCCGAACAGCGTTTCGCGGCGCCACTCGAAATCCGCCGACTCGGGCACCAGCGTCTCGATGGACTCGGCCAGCAGCGAATTGGCGAACGGCTCGAGATAGCGGAACACCAGCGCCATCACCGGCCGCATCGGATGCCACCAGCGCGGCCGGTGGTAGTCGACGAAGACGATGCGGCCGCCCGGCTCGACCGCCGACAGCAGGTTGCGGACGATGCAGCGCCGCGAGTGCGGCGGGACTTCATGCAGCAGGAAAAAGCAGCACACCGCCTCGAAAGTCGTCGCCAGCGGCTCCGCCAGATCGGCCACGCGGACCCGCGCGCCCGGCCAGCGCAGCAGCTTGCGCCGCGTGTTGGCGACCTGGATCGGCGCCACATCGACGACGGTGAGCTGCCCCGCGTCGCCCAGCCGCGCCACCAGCCGCAGCGAGAAATCGCCATACACCGCCGCCGCCTGCAGCACGCGCTGACCGGGCCGGAACTCCGCCACCGCCGCGTTCATCAAGCGGTCGGCGTTGCCCCACAGGATCGCCGACACCACGACGCGCTGGTCGAGCCAGCGCACCGAGCGGCGGTCGAGATAAGCCCAGGTGTAGGTGTCGCGGAGGTAGGCGGGGAGCGGCGTGGGGGAAGCGGGAACGGGACGGGGCATGGGTGCTGGGATTTTCAAACGGGATCAGATCGCCGACGGCCTGCCATTATCGACGTTCCCGGCCCGCCGGACGCGTCGGCGCTCCCATATTTGAGCGGCCGCCGCCGCCGTCCCCGTCAGTCGTGCCCGGCCACCGGACGCGGACGGTAGGGCGCTTCGAGTTGCGCCACCTCCAGCTCGGTCAGGTTTAGGCCGATGCCGGCCACCGCGTCGGCCAGGTGATGGGGCTTGGAGGCACCGATCAGCGGGGCGACGATGCCCGGCCGGCTGGCCGCCCAGGCGATGGCGACCTGCGCCGCCGGCACGCCGCGGGCATCGGCGACGCGCTGCACCGCCGAAACGATGGCCGCTTCCATGTCCTGCTGGTTGTACCAGCCGTGGGCCAGCGTGTCGGTGGCGTCGCGGGCGGTGCCGCTGCCGCGGGCGCCGGCCAGCAGGCCACGGGCCAGCGGCGACCACGGCGTCACGGCGATGCCCTGGTCGCGGCACAGCGGCAGCATTTCGCGTTCTTCCTCGCGGTAGGCCAGGTTGTAGTGGTTCTGCATCGACACGAAGCGGGCCAGGCCGTTGGCCTGCTGGAAGGCCAGCAGCTTCATGAACTGCCAGGCGTACATCGACGAAGCGCCGATGTAGCGCGCCTTGCCGGCGCGCACGACGGTGTCGAGCGCTTCCAGGGTTTCCTCGATCGGCGTGTGCGGGTCGAAGCGGTGGATGATGTAGAGATCCACGTAGTCGGTGCCGAGGCGCTGCAGCGAGGCGTCGATGCTGGCCAGAATGTGCTTGCGCGACAGACCGCGGTCGTTCGGCCGGGCGCTCATCGGGTAGAACACCTTGGTGGCGATCACCACGTCGTCGCGGGCGCTGAAATCGCGCAGCGCGCGGCCGAGCACGGCTTCGCTCTCGCCGAGCGAGTACATGTCGGCGGTATCGAAGAAGTTGATGCCGAGATCGAGGGCTTCGCGGATGAAAGGCCGGCTGGCGGCTTCGTCGAGCACCCACTCGCGCCAGCTCGGCGTGCCGTAGGTCATGCAACCCAGGCACAGGGGGGAAACTTTCAGGCCGGTCGAGCCGAAACGGACGTATTCCATGATGCGCTGCCTCTCAGGACGGGATGATGGAAGCCATTATGGATAGCGCGCCTGGATTGATAAATGGGCTGAAAACAGCAACACTGTTCGCATAATAGAAACAATGGGAGGAGTCATGGACCGCTTCCAGGCCATGCAGCTGTTCACCCGCATCGTCGAACTCGGCAGCTTCAGCCGCGCCGCCGAAAAGCTCGACCTGCCGCGCGCCTCGGCCACGCAGATCATCAAGCAGCTCGAAGCCCACCTCGGCGTGCGCCTCCTGCAGCGCACCACGCGCCAGGTCCGCCCGACCCTCGACGGCGACGCCTACTACCAGCGCTGCATCGCGATCCTGGGCGATCTGGCCGACGTCGAATCGTCGTTCTCCGAGGCCGCCAGCCATCCGCAGGGCCGCATCAAGGTCGATGCGTCGGTGTCCTTCGGGCGGCTGGTGCTGATCCCGGCGCTGGCCGACTTCTGCGCCCGCTATCCGCAGATCAAGGTCGACATCAGCGTCACCGACCGCCAGATCGACCTGATCAGCGAAGGGGTCGATTGCGTGCTGCGCATCGGCGAGCTGCGCGACTCGTCCCTCGTCGCCCGCCGTCTGAGCGTACTGCCGCAGGTGTGCTGCGCCAGCCCGGCCTATCTCGCCCGCGCCGGCACGCCGCTCACGCTGGCCGACCTCGACACGCACGAGGCCGTCGACTACCAGTCGGCGTCGACCGGCAAGTCGATGCCGTTCGAATTCAGCGTGGCCGGACGGACCGAAACCCGCAGCCTGCGGTGGACGCTGGCGGTCAATAACGGCGACGCCTACGTGGCGGCCTGCGAGGCCGGCTTCGGGCTGATCCAGGTCACCGCCTACCACGTCGCGCCGCAGATCGCCGCCGGCACGCTGGTCGAAGTGCTGCCCGATTTCCGCTCGCCGCCGCTGCCGCTGACCGTCCTCTACCCGCAGAACCGCCACCTGTCGCCGCGGGTGCGGGTGTTCGTCGACTGGCTGGCCGAACTCTTCGCAACGCAGCCGTGAGCGGCCGATTGTTCGACACCGCAAAATTGTGTTGTTGCCACGCCGGGTTTATCCAGCCGGCCGCAACAATTACACTCCCCACCCGCCCCTTCCCCGCGAGAACGCCTTGCTGACCATCCTGGGCATCACCGGCCCGATCTTCATCCTCATCGGCGTCGGCTTCGCCGCGGTCCGCAGCGGGCTGATGGCCCGCGCCGACATGCGCGCGCTGGGCGTGTTCGTCATCCACTTCGCGCTGCCGGCGCTGCTCTTCAAATCCATGTCGCAGCGCGCTGTGGACGATCTGGTCAGCGGCCGTCTGCTGGTGGTCTACACCGTCGGCTCGCTGCTCGCCGCCGGCGGCGTGCTGGCCATCGCCCGCCTCGGGCGCAAGGCCGACCCGCAGAGCGCGGCGATCCAGGCGATGGGCAGCTCGATTTCCAACAGCGCCTTCATCGGCTACCCGATCGCGCTGCAGGTTTTCGGCCCGACCGCCAGCGCCGGGCTGGCCGCCTACGCGCCGATCGAAGCGGCCATCATGATGCCGCTGATGCTGACCCTCGCCGACGCTGCCAGCGGCAGCGGCGGACGCTGGACCAGCGTGCTCGGCGGCATCCTGCGGCGGCTGGCGAAGAACCCCTTCATCCTCAGCATCGCCGCCGGCATCGGCTGGTCGGCCCTCGGCCTGCAGATGCCGCTGCCCCTCGCGCGGGCGGTGGACATGCTGGCGGCGGCCTCCGCGCCGGTGGCCCTGTTCTGCATCGGCGGCACCCTCGCCGGCATCCGCATCCAGGGCCTGCTCGGCGACATCGGCCTGATCGTCGCCGGCAAGCTGCTGCTCCATCCGCTGTGCGTGTTCCTGGTCTTCCTGCTGCTGCCGCTCACCGACCACCGGCTGCAGACCACCGCCATCCTCAACGCCGCCATGCCGATGATGAGCATCTACCCGCTGTTCGGCCAGAAATACGGCCACGAGAACGTGTGCGCCGCGGCGCTGGTGGCCGCCACCGTCAGCTCCTTCTTCACGATCAGCGCCTT
>SSSX01000598.1 GCA_015657735.1 Zoogloeaceae bacterium | reverse complement strand
CCCGCGGCGGCGAGCTGTGGGCCGCCATCGCCGAACCGATCCAGACTTTCTACGATTCGGCGCTGAAGGGTTTTTCCTTCGACGACCGTCTGGCCTTCATCCATTTCCTGAGTCTCCTCCAGCGCAATATGGCTGCCGCCGGCTGAACGGCGCGGCGGTGTGCCGCGCGGCCTGATCAGATCCGGAACTGCGCGGTTTTCTGGCGCGCGATGATCATCTTCATGATGTTGGCGGTGCCGTCGCCGATCTGCAGGCCGAGCACGTCGCGGTAACGCTGGCCGAAGTCGTAGTCGCCGCCATAGCCGCCGTGACCGTGCGTCAGCAGGCACTGGTGGATGATTTCGCAAGCCAGCTTGGGCGCCCACCATTTGCACATCGCCGCTTCGGCGGTGTGGGGCAGCTGACGGTCCTTCAGCCACAGCGTACGCAGGCACAGGTTGCGGCACGCTTCGTAATACGTCTCGGCTTCGGCCAGCGGAAAGCTGACGCCCTGAAATTCGCCGATCGGCTTGCCGAAGGCTTCGCGCTCCTGGATGTAGCGCCAGCTTTCGTCGAGGCTGGCGCGCGCCACGCCCATGCATTGCAGGCCGATCAGCGCGCGGCTGTAGTCGAAACCCTGCATCACCTGGACGAAACCCTGACCTTCGTCGCCGAGCATCATGTCGCGGCCGATCCGCACGCCGTCGAAGAAGATCGAGCCGCGGCCGACCGGGCGCGTGCCGATGTCGTCGAAGGCGGTGCGCGATACGCCGGGCAGATCCATCGGCACGAGGAAGGCGCTGATGCCGCGGGCGCCGTCGGCCTCGCTGCCGGTGCGGGCGAAGACCACCGCCACGTCGGCCTGGGTGGCCATCGAGATCGAGGTCTTCTCGCCGGACAGGATGAAGTCGTCGCCGTCGCGCACCGCCTTCAATTTGAGCCGCGCCGCGTCGGAACCGGCGGACGGCTCGGTGAGGGCGATGGCGATGAACTTGCGGCCGGCCAGAATCCCGCCCAGCCATTCGGCCGCGATGTCGGCGCGGGCGTGGTGGGCGACGATCTGCCCGCACAGCGAGGTGAGCAGATTGACGTACGAGACATTGAAGTCGCTGTAGGCGATCTGTTCGAGCAACAGTCCGCTGGTCACGCATTCGACACCCAGACCGCCGAAATCCTCGGGCAGTTCGGGGCCGAGAAAACCCAGGCTGCCCATTTCGATGGCGATTTCGCGCTCGATGCGCTCGGCCTTCTCGCGCGCCTTGTAGCCCGGCGCCAGGCGGTTGCGGGCAAAACGACCGGCCGATTCGACCAGCGCCTTCTGTTCGTCGGTGAGGCTGAAGTCCATCCCGTGATCCTTTCGTCGAGCAAGTGGGACGGATTGTCGGG
>SSSX01000079.1 GCA_015657735.1 Zoogloeaceae bacterium | reverse complement strand
TGCTGTTTCCGCACGTGGCGACCGCGCTGCTGCCCGGGCGGCAACTGATCTTCGCCGGCCTCGCCGAGCGGGACATGCGCCCGTGGGGCGGCCATCCGGTCCATGCGCTGACCCAGCTGGCCCGCGAATGGGGCGGCCGGCCGGTACGCCTGATCCACGCCGGCGGCGAACTGCTCACCTGCCGCGCCTGGCAGGCGGCGGTCATGCTCCAGCCGCCCCGGTCGCCGCCCAGCTCATCGCCAACCGCCTCGACGCCAGCCCGTCGGCCCAGCAGGCATGGGCCGAGCGGGTGCTCGGCCTGCCCTCGCGCGCGCCCTACTGCATCCCGCCGCGGCTGTTTCCGGCCGCCGAACGGCTCGTCTACTGCGCGGTCGGCGGCGTCGATCTGGCCGACAGCCCGCCCGAACTGCGCGACGAAGTCATCGCCGACCTGCGCGCCGCCGACGCCGTCGGCGTGCGCGACCGCCTGACCCTCGCCCACCTGCGCAGCGCCGGCATCCCGGCCCGGCTGATGCCCGACCCGGCGGTGATGGTGGCCGAACTGTTCGGCCCGACCATCGCCGAACACGCCGGCCGCGGCGAACTGGCCGACATCCGCCACGCCTGCCCCAACGGCTACCTGGCGGTGCAGCTGGGCGCCGACTTCGGCGACGACGCGACCCTCGCCGCCGTCGCCGTGCAGCTCGACCGCGCCGCGGCCGCCAGCGGCTGCGGCATCGTCCTGTTCCGGGCCGGCGCCGCGCCGTGGCACGACGACCTCGACTGCCTGCAACGTCTCGCCGCCCAGCTGACCACCCGGCCGCTGACCATCCTCGACTCGCTGCACCTGTGGGACATCTGCGCGCTGATCGCCAACTGCCGCGCCTACTGCGGCAGCAGCCTGCACGGCCGCATCGTCGCAATGGCCTTCGCCCTGCCGCGGATCAACCTGCTGCACCCCAGCCAGGCCGGCCAGCCGACCAAACAGGCGGCCTTCGCCGCCACCTGGGAAGCCCCCGACCATCCGGGCGCGGTCCATGTCGCCGACCTCGCCGGCAGCCTCGGCCGCGCCCTCGCCACCGACCCGGCCCGGCGCCACCTCACCGCCGGCCGCCTGGTCGGCGAATACCGCGAAGCCTTCGCCGCCCTCGGCGCCTGAAGCGGCAATACCTCAGCGCCAGCCCAGCCGCGCACCGGCCGGCACCAGCGCCGCCGCCCCGCTCACCGCCTCGAAAGCCTGCGCCCCGCTCCACGCCGTCGGGCGCCCGGCGCCGTCGGCCTCCAGCCGGTCCAGCCGGACCCCCGCCGGCGCCGGCCAATGGCCGAGCAGCCGGCCGCTGAAACCGTCGTGGGCATCCAGTCCGTTGTCGGCCAGCACCCACACCCGCCGGCTCGCCGCCTGCACGTGCAGCGCGACGATGGGCCCGCGCTGCCGGCTGCGCAGCGTCGCCAGCGGCGTCACCCCGCGGCGCACGTCGATCACCTGCACCGCGCTACCGCCGTCCGGCGCCAGCAGCACCCACTGCAACTCCGCGCAATAGGCCTCGACGCCCGCCGCCCACGCCGGCGCCACCGGCAGCGCGGCAAAAAAGATGACCAGCAGACGGAAAACGGATCGGCGCATCGCAGCTCTCCTCGACGACTGACACAGGACGACCTGACAATAGCGGACAATTTTCGGTCGCCACAGATACAATCCGCGGACAAACCGCCTTGCCGTACCGGCCTCTGCCGTCGGTCCGGCCCGGCCGCACCACCGATACACCGGGAGCCCGAGCATGCTGCAGATCACGCTGTCCGCCGACCACCCGACGCCTCTCGTCGACCAGATCGTGGCCGCCGTGCGCACCCGCATCGACGACCGCATCCTGCGCCCCGGCGCCCGCCTGCCGCCGATCCGCCAGTTCGCCGAGCGGCACGGCGTGTCGCGCTTCACCGTCGTCGAGGCCTACGACCGGCTGGTCGCCCTCGGCCACCTGCAGTCGCGGCGCGGCTCCGGCTTCTACGTCACCAACCGGCCGCTGCCGGCCCGCAGCGCCGAATCCGGCGACACCATCGAGCGGGTCATCGACGCCGCCTGGCTGATGCGCGAAATGGCCGTCGCCGACCCCGACCGCATCCTCGCCGGCTCCGGCAGCCTGCCCGCCGCGTGGCTCGACGAAGCCGGCGTGCTGCGCACCCTGCGCGCGCTG
>SSSX01000597.1 GCA_015657735.1 Zoogloeaceae bacterium | reverse complement strand
TCCAGCTCGGTCGGTCGGCCGATACGGCCATCGGCGAGCAGTTCGCGCAGGGCCAGGAAGTCCGCGTCCCAGCGCCGGTTGTGGAAGACCGACAGCAGGCGGCCATGCCGCCCGGCGAGGCGGATCAGCTGACGCGCTTCGCCCAGCTCGACGGTGAAGGGCTTGTCCACGACGACGTGCTTGCCGGTGGCGAGCGCGGCGGCGGCGAGCGGCGCGTGGGTGTCGTTGGGGCTGGCGATGACCACCAGTTCGACGTCGGGGGCGTGGATCGCCGCCAGCGGATCGGCCACGACGCGGGCCTCCGGCCAGTCGGCGGCGACGGCCGGGCCCTGGCTGGAGGCGATGCAGGCGAGGCGCAGGCCGGGCGTGGCGGCGATCAGCGGGGCGTGGAAGGTCTTGCCGGCGTAACCGTAGCCGATCAGGGCGACCGGGATGGGGTGGGCGGGGGGTGTCATCGGGTCGGTTCTCCGGCGGTGTCGAGGGCGGTTTGGGTGAGGCCGGCGGGCAGGCCGGAGGCAAAGGGGCGGTCGCAGAACAGCCGCGTGAAGTCGTCCAGCGGGGCGACCGCGTGCGGCGCGAGGGTGCCGAACTTGAGGTGGTCGGTGGCCAGCCAGTGGGCGTCGCTGCACGCCAGCATGGCGCGCTTGACCTCGGCATCGCCGGCTTCGCTGGCGGTGAGGCCGTGGCGTGGGTGCACCGCGCAGGCGCCGAGGATGGCCAGGTCGACGCGGTAGCGGCGCACGGTGTCCACGGTGGCCGGGCCGCGGAACAGGCGCTGGCGGGCGTCCCACTCGCCGCCGGCGAGCACCAGCGCGATCTCCGGCCGGTTGCCGAGCACCTGCGCGATATCGAGGGAATGGGTGACGACCCGATGCGGCCCGCGCAGCGCCCGCGCGACTGCCAGCAGCGTGGAGCCGGCGTCGAGCATCAGCGCTGCGTCGGGCGGAATCGCAGCGGCGACGGCGCGGCCGAGCGCCTCCTTCGTCTCCGGCAGCACCGCGTCGCGGGCGGCGCGGGGCAGCGCGTGCAGGTCGGCCAGCACCGCGCCGCCGTGGCTGCGGGTCAGCAGGCCCTGGGCTTCGAGGTGTTTGAGGTCGCGGCGGACGGTGTCGTCGGACACACCGAGCGCGGCGGCGAGTTCGAGGATGCCGACCTGACCGCGTTCGGCGAGGTGCTGGAGGAGGGCGCGGTGGCGGGTGGCGGGCAGCATGGAGTCTGAATGTAGGCCGGAATGTACGCAATTCTAAATGCGGTTTTATGCGTAAGTATACGGTTTTGTGCAAAATCGGCCGCAGTGGCCGGTCCGGGCGGTATTGCTGCCCGCTTGCGTTATGCTTGCAGCCGGATCTGACAGGCAGCAGCGAACAGGAGAAGGACGTGGGGGAAGGAATGGCCGCCGGCTGGGACATGCAGGGCAAGGACGCGGGCGGGGCGCTGTACGACAGCGGCCCGCGCCTGCTTGCCGACGTGGGGGCGACCAACGCGCGCTTCGCGCTGGAGACGGCGCCGGGCCGGCTGGAGCAGCTGGCGGTGCTGACCTGCGCCGACTATCCCGGCTTCGTGGCGGTGGTGCAGGCCTATTTCGCCGGCCTGCGCGGGGCGCGGCCGCGCCATGCGGCGGTGGCCATCGCCAACCCCATCGACGGCGATTTCGTGAAGATGACCAACCGGGACTGGCAGTTCTCCATCGAGGAGGCGCGCCGTGGCCTGGAGCTGGACACGCTGCTGGTGGTGAACGACTTCACCGCGCTGGCGATGTCGCTGCCGTATCTCGGCAACCCGCAGCGGCGCCAGGTCGGCGGTGGCGAGGCGCGCCAGAGCGCGGTGATCGGCCTGATCGGCCCCGGCACCGGGCTGGGGGTCTCCGGCCTGATCCCGGCCGAGGACCGCTGGATCACGCTGGGTTCGGAAGGCGGTCACATGAGCTTCGCGCCGGCCGACGAGCGCGAGGTGTTCATCCTGCAGTACGCGTGGAAGACCCTGCCCCACGTCTCCGCCGAGCGCCTGGTGTCCGGCCCCGGCCTGGAGCTGATCCACCGCGCGCTGGCGGCGCGCAATGGCGTCGACGCGCCCAGCCGCAGCACGCCGGAGATCGTGCAGGCGGTGCTGTCCGGCGACACCGGCCTGTGCGCC
>SSSX01000596.1 GCA_015657735.1 Zoogloeaceae bacterium | reverse complement strand
TGCGACAGCACTTCGAGGTTGGAGATCGTCTTGCTGTGACGGGTGTCCGGGATCGTCGCGCTGGAGCGCTCGGTCTCGATACGGAAGATGCGGTCCTCGAGGCCCGAACGGCTCGCGTAGTACATCAGCGAGACTTCGTTGCTCGGGTCGGTGGTCAGGGTGTCGTCCTCGTCCCAGGCCGGCATCCAGAACTCCACGTCTTCGGCGTAGAACTCCAGCCAGTCGTTCCAGCGACGCTCGTCGAGGGCTCGGGATTCTTGGAAAATGAAAGATTGAATGGCTTCGTAGGACAGCATCACTGGGCTCCGTCTTGTTCGGCTTGTTCGGCGAGGTAGGCTTTTTTCATGGTTTCCAGCCAATGCACGTGCTGCATCACGTACAGGCCTTCGTCTTCGGTCTTGATACCGCTGAGTTCGGGCTTGAGGCCGATGAGATCGGCGTTCTCGTCCGCACCCTTGACCCAGTGCACCGCACCGCGGGTCATGTCGTTCCACTTGACGGCACGGGCGTTGAAGCCGTGCTGGCAGGAGCGGAACTCTTCCAGGTCGTCGGGGGTGGCCATGCCGGTCGCGTTGAAGAAGTCTTCGTACTGACGCAGGCGGCGGGCACGGGCATCCGGGGCTTCGCCCTTCGGCGCGATGCAGTAAATCGTTGCTTCGGTCTTATCGACGGAGATCGGGCGCAGCACGCGGATCTGCGAGCTGAACTGATCCATCAGATAGACGTTCGGGTACAGGCACAGGTTCCGGGATTTCTTGAGCATCCAGTCGGCCCGGGCTTCGCCGAACTTCTCGACCCACTCGTCACGCTTGCCCCACAGCGGACGGTCTTCCGGGTTGGCCCAGTTGGTCCACAACAGCATGTGGCCGTTCTTGAACGAGTAGGAGCCGCCGCCCTGGCGAGCCCAGCCGCCGGCGCTCATGGCCTTGATGGTGTCCTGCTTGCCGTCGGCAGTGCGGCGGCCCTGGGTGGCGGCGTAGTTCCAGTGCACCGCGGTGACGTGGTAGCCGTCGGCGCCGTTCTCGGCCTGCAGCTTCCAGTTGGCGTCGAAGGTGTAGGCGCCGACGCCGCGCAGCACTTCGATGCCTTCCGGAGCCTGGTCGACGATCATGTCGATGATCTTGGCCGCTTCGCCGAGGTATTCGGCCAGCGGAACCACATCCGGGTTGATGCTGCCGAACAGGAAGCCGCGGTAGTTTTCGAAGGCGCCGAGCTTGACCAGATCGTGGCTGCCGTTCTTGTTGAAGCACTCCGGATAGCCGGCGTCCGGGCTCTGGTCCTTGACCTTCAGGAGCTTGCCGTTGTTGCTGAAGGTCCAGCCGTGGAACGGGCAGGTGAAGCTCGACTTGTTACCCTTCTTGTGCCGGGCCAGGGTGGCGCCGCGGTGGGTACAGGTGTTGGCCATCGCGTGCAGCTGACCGCTCTTGTCGCGGGTGATCAGCACGGGCTGGCGGCCCACGTAGATGTTGAGGTAGTCGTTCGGGTTCGGGATCTGGGTCTCGTGGGCCAGGAAGATCCAGTTGCCTTCGAAGATGTGCTTCATCTCGAGCTCGAACAGCTCCTCGTCGGTGAAGGCTGCGCGGTCGATGCGATAAACGTGCTTGGCGGGATCTTCCTCGAGCATCGCTTCCAACTTCGCGATCTTAAGTTGGGTGTCTTGGTTGATTTGGGTCACGCTGATCTCCTATTTATGGTCAAAATCGAGGGACGGCTCGGGTGTTGTTGCTCACCGTTCATGTTTCATTTCAAGCAGCCAATCACGTCACCGGCAGAACCGGCGGCGCGGATCGGAATCTGATGACGGGAGAGCAAGCCGCATGACTGCAGCCAGCAACCGCGGTGGCGAACCACGGGGGCGGGACGTGTTGCATTGGCGTGTCTCCTTGTGTGCCTCTCTGCGGGCGTCGGGCTCTTTGGTGGGTTGCAACGTACGGCCCTGTGTGTCTTCGAGCATTTCGTTACGTTTGCGGCCTTCGGTACTCTTATTAGCAGGAGGCGTGCCAGGGCTTGGTCGGGTGGCCCCGCGGAGGGCGTTATCTCATTGACGCAACAGGGATGGCGGCGTTTTTTGTGGTGTTTGTCATGTGCGGCTGCGGCCGCGGCGGGCGGGGGGCGTTGGCTAGCGTGAATCAAATGATTTAATGCGCCCATAAATGTTGCGGTGCGGCATGAATCAATGCGTGCATAGTCTCGGGCGTGACGCTGTTCGTCCTGTGGAAGGCGGCGTATCTTGGAGGTGTCGCGTGCGCGGAGCGGCCCGATCCGGGGTGCGGGAGCACCCGGAGGCTGTCTGTATGTATGCGCTGGATGGAGATGATATGAAGCGTGAGGCGTGCGCCTCCTCGGGAGGGGCAGTATGAAGACAATCACCAGAGCGCCTCTGGCGCCGCGGGGTGATCGGCCGGTTATCGCGCCTGACGATATGGAGCATGACAAGGTGCGTTTCCCCGATCTGGCCGACTTGCTGGCGCGGTTGCGCTTCTCGACCAGCGACGGCCGCATCTGGCTGGACGATCAGCGGATGCTGCTGATCCATGCGAGGTCGCTGGGGCTCCTGCGCCGGGAGATGATCGAGGCGCTCGGGATGGATGTGGCGCGCGGCTTCATGACGCGGATGGGCTATCACGCGGGGGTGCACGATGCGCAGATGGCCCGCAAGGTGCGCTCCAAGACGTCCGTCAAGGATATGTTCGTCGTCGGGCCGCAGATGCACTGCCTGGAGGGTATCGGTGTCTCCGAGGCGGTGCGGCTGGAATTCGACGTTGCGGGAGGCAAGCATTACGGCGAGTTCATCTGGACCAGCCCGGTCGAGGATGAAGAGCACATCCGCCACTTTCCGATCGGCAACGAACCGGCCTGCTGGATGCAGATCGGCTACGCGTCGGGTTTCTCGACCGAATTCATGGGAAGGCAGGTGCTGTACCGGGAGCTCGAATGCCAGTCGATGGGCCATTCGGCGTGTCGCATCGTCGGCAAGCTGGTCGAGGAGTGGGGGGCTGACGGGGCGGAGGATCTGCGCTACATCATGCCCGAAACTTTTGCCGGTCATGCGCCGCTGCCGCTGGGGCGTGCGGCCTGTGAGGTCGGCCGTCCGAGCGACGAAGCGGGGCGGGCGTCGGGTCCGGTGGGCATTTCGCCGAGTTACGCCGCAGTTCTTCATATGGTGAGGCGCGTCGCGCCGACGCAGGCGACGGTCCTCTTCCTGGGCGAGAGCGGCGTGGGCAAGGAGGTTTTTGCGCGTACCCTCCACCGGCTCAGCGCCCGTAGCGACAAATCGTTTGTGGCGGTGAACTGCGCGGCGATCCCAGAACAGCTGATCGAATCCGAGCTTTTCGGGGTCGAGCGTGGCGCCTTCACCGGGGCCATGCAGAGTCGCCCGGGGCGCTTCGAGCGCGCCGACGGCGGCACGTTGTTTTTGGATGAAATCGGAACCCTCAGTGCCAGCGCTCAGGGCAAGTTGCTGCGGGTCCTGCAGGAAGGGGAGATCGAGCGCCTGGGGGATACGCATACGCGAACCGTCGATGTGCGTGTCGTTGCGGCGACCAATGTCGACTTGCGGGCAGAAGTAAAGGCCGGGCGTTTTCGGGAAGATCTGTTCTTCCGTCTCAATGTCTTTCCGGTCCGCATCTCACCGCTGCGCGAGCGTCGGGAGGACGTCCCGCTGCTGATGACCCACTTCCTGACGAAGTTCAACCGTCTCCACGGCCGGCGCCTGACCGGTTTTACGCAGCGCGCAGTAGACGCCATGCTGTCCTACGACTGGCCGGGCAATGTGCGCGAAATGGAAAATGTCATTGAACGAGGGGTTATTCTCGCCTCGGACAACGGCGCCATCGATTCAAGCCACCTGTTTACCAGCGGGGAGCGTTTTGGCGATCAGCGCTTTGAGATCGGGCGCGAGGGCAAGCTGGTGGCCAGTGATCCGGCGTCGCTCGTCGCGGAGGACGGCCAGGAGCGGGAGGCGGAGCGTGTCAGCCGGCGGGTGAACAACCTGCTGCTCGGTGAGGGCGAAGAGTGCGACAACGTTTCTCTGGACGAGATCGAAACCCTGCTGCTTAAAAGAGCGATCGAGCGGGCCAACGGAAATGTCGCCGCTGCAGCCCGGCTGTTGGGAATCACGCGGCCACAGATGGTCTATCGTCTGAAGAGTCGCGGCATCGTTCATTATGGCGACTGAGGAAGTTGGTGCTTTGGGCGATGGGGTGTTGACCTTTTCTGTCAGTCCCTTATAATGCGCCCTCTTTCGCAGCGGCATTGTTGTTTTGGATGCGGCGGCGGGGAGGGTGCCGGGGCTGGGTGGTTTGGGTTTCCGGTGGCATCAGGCGTTTGGCGAATCGGCGGTACAGAAGATTTCGCGAGAT